>JAMOPX010000090.1 GCA_027064285.1 Desulfobacterales bacterium
CTGCCCAAGATCAGATCTCTGGAAGGAACAAGCCTGTGAGGGGGCTTTTAAAGAAAAGACAAAAAAGCTGGAGAGTCCTCAGAGCAGTCTTCATCTTCCCTTTTCTTGGAAAGTCCTTTGTAAGAGACTTTTCTCCCTTAAGACGAGTACTTGTCTTAGGGGAGTGGGAGATGGTAGTGAGTAGGTTAGTTCCTGCACCTGGTGCAGGGGCTATGGGTGGCCAAAAACCGCCAGGTGGGGCTGGCCATCCTGAAAAGGCGGAATACAAATACCCCACCCAAAATTGCACTAATGTGCAATTTTGTTAACCAGGTAATTTCTTATGGGAAATTGGTTTAGGACAGCCCTGCTTTTAGGGGTAATGACCATGCTTATGGTATTTTTTGGAGATCTTTTTGGTGGAAAGAGCGGGATGATATTTGCATTTATTCTGGCTATGGGTATGAATTTCTTTAGTTATTGGTTTTCTGACAAGATTGTGCTAAGCATGTACAATGCCGAGGAGATAACTCCATCAGATAACCCTGAGCTTTATGGTATTGTTCAAGAGCTCGCAAGCAGGGCAAATCTTCCTATGCCGAGGGTTTATGTAATTCCAGAACAGTCTCCAAATGCCTTTGCAACAGGAAGAAATCCTGAACATTCTGCAGTAGCGGTTACAGAAGGGCTTTTGCAAATAATGGACAGAGAAGAGCTAAAAGGTGTGCTTGCGCATGAAATGTCACATATAAAAAATAGAGACATTCTTATAGGCAGTATAGCTGCTACTATGGCAGGTGCTATAATGATACTGGCTAATATGGCAAGGTGGAGTCTGTTTTTTGGTGGCATGAGAGATGATGAGGATGACGGTGGTCTTGGAATCTTGGGTGTGATAGTTATGGCAATAATTGCGCCAATAGCTGCACTCATTATACAGATGGCTATTTCCAGATCCAGAGAATATTTGGCAGATGAAACAGGAGCAAAACTTGCGGGCACACCCCTTGGACTTGCCAATGCCTTAGAAAAGCTTGCTCTTTATTCCAGAAAGGTGCCTCTCAATGCAAATCCTGCCACAGCTCACATGTTTATAGTAAATCCTCTTTCAGGCAGTAGTATTGCAAATCTTTTTTCAACACATCCTCCCATAGAGGAGAGGATTGCAAGGCTTAGGGGCATGAAAGTTAAACCACTAAGTAAAGCAAATACGGCAGAGTCTTTTTGGAGAGGGCTTGAAGAGTGATTCCTCAGAGAGAGATATTTTGGCATATAAGCTATAAAGGCCTTTTTTATTTATTGGCTTTTATGTCTATTAGTGTTTTTTTTTATGGACTTGTTCGACATATCTCTGTGTGGAGAGCTGGATTAAGAAAACAAAAAATAATTTTTCTATGGGGAGCAGTAAAGCGAGTATTTTTGGAGGGTATATTAGCAGGCAGGATATTAAGAGGGGATCTGAATGCAGGTATAATGCATCTTTTTATTTTTTGGGGATTTTTTCTTCTTTTCTTAGGCACACTTGTACTTGCTTTTGACCATTGGATCTTTCATTTTCTCTTTGGCACGTGCTATCTTCTCTTTTCTCTATGTC
Source organism: Desulfobacterales bacterium (assembly GCA_027064285.1). Classification (GTDB taxonomy): domain Bacteria; phylum Desulfobacterota; class DSM-4660; order Desulfatiglandales; family JALVZP01; genus JALVZP01. The sequence goes on from JAMOPX010000090.1 coordinate 1,574, forward strand.
TTGAAATAGCGGGCCTAATACTTGCAGTTGGTCTTATATGGGCCTTTGTGAGAAGATACGTAAAAAAGGTAAAAAGGCTTGAGAATAAAAAAGAGGACCTATTGCTTCTCCTATGGTTAGCTATCATAGTGGTTACAGGATTTTTATTGGAAGGAATGAGAATTTCTGCTCAGTCTCCATCCTGGGGAATTTTTTCTTTTCTGGGATTTTTTCTGAGAGATCTCTTTCCCAAACATGTCGCACTTGATATGTATCCTTTTTTTTGGTGGTTACATGCCTTGCTAAGCCTTTCTTTTGTGGCTGCGATCCCATTTACAAAGATGTTTCATGTAATTGCATCTCCAATTAGCATATACATTAAAGATCAGCCTGCCTTTATCATACCGGCAGAACAAAAACAAGCGGGTCAGTTTTCTTATAAGGAACTTATTCAGATTGATGCATGTACCAAATGTGGAAGGTGTGTAGAGATGTGTCCCAGTACTTCTGTAGGAGAACCATTTGCTCCAAGAGATGTAATCTCTGCGCTGAGGAATCAGATATATTTTAGAAAGGATATAAATCTCCCTTCTAAACTTATCTGGTACTGTACCACCTGTGGCGCATGCTTAGAGGTATGTCCTGTATATGTGCCTCCTTTTGAAATAATAAGGGAACTCAGATCCAAGCAGATCGAGGATGGAACCGAAGTGCCAGCTCTCATGATACAGACCTTAGAAAGACTTTATAAGTATAACAATCCTTGGGTTTCTACAAAAAAGAAAAGAGCAGACTGGGCAAAGGGCTTGGATATTGTGGATATAACAAAGCAAGATGAAAAAGAGCTATTATGCTATTTTGTTGGATGCACTACCTCATATGATATCAGAGCACAGGAAATAGCCAAGTCTTTCAGCAAGATATTAAAGTATTGTGATGTAAAATTCGGGATATTTGGTAAAAAAGAGCCTTGTTGTGGTGATATTGCAAGAAGGGTAGGGGAGGATGGACTTTTTGAGGAACAAGCAGATCTATGTTTAGATCTTTTTCAGGAATACGGAATAAAAGAGGTAGTAGTTTCCTCTCCTCACTGTCTTTACACCATGAAAAATGAATATCCCTGTTTAAGAGAAGAGATTCAAAATATTTCTTTTTTCCACTATAGTCAGATCTTAGAGAAACTCATAAAAGAAAAAAATCTCGTGTTTAAAAAGTTGAATATGAGGGTAACATATCATGATCCCTGCTATTTAGGACGACATAATAAGATATTTGATGCGCCCAGAAATGTGATAAAGGCTATTCCGGGTGTAAAACTTGTGGAGATGGAACATTTTCGGGAAAACAGTCTTTGCTGTGGCGGAGGTGGAGGCAGGATGTGGCAGGAAGAGCTGGATATAGAAGTAAGAATGTCAGAAAGGAGAATAATGGAGGCATGTGATACAGGAGCAGAGGTTCTTATTACCTGTTGTCCATTATGTCTTATAATGTTAGAAGATGCCAGAAAGAGCAAAGAGCTGGAAAATACCATAAAAGTAATGGATTTAAATGAGTTTGTGCTTATGGCATTAAAAACATAAATACTTAAGGGGGGATAAAGAATGGACATAATTCTTTGTATAAAGCAAGTGCCTGATGTTACAGAGGCAGATCTTAAAATAGACAGAGAAGAAAAAAGCATTATAAGAGATGACTTAGAGATGGTCATAAATGAATGGGATAACTACGCAGTAGAAGAAGCGGTTAGACTTAAGGAAAAACATGGAGGAAAGATTACTGTTATAACACTTGGAGACGAAGAGAGTGAAGATGTGCTGAGACGAGCTCTTGCAATGGGAGCAGATCAAGCAATAAGGATAGATGAAGAGGGTTTTGAAAATTCTGATCCAAGAGGGATTGCTCTTGGTCTTTATCATATTATAAAAGAGCTCGATTTTGATCTAATACTTACTGGTGCCCAGAGCTCTGATATAGGATGGGGACAGGTTGGAGTTCGCCTTGCAGAGATGCTGAATATTCCTTATGCAACCCTTGCCATGGGCATAGAAGTGGTGGATGGGAAAATTATCGTAAAGAGAGAATTGGAATCTAACACCTTTGAAAAAGTAGAGCTTGACTTACCAGCTTTGGTTACTGTTCAGACTGGAATAAATGAGCCAAGGTATGTTTCTATTATGGGCATCAGAAGAGTAAGAAAGCTTAAGATAGAGGAAAAAGATATAGATGAGTTGGGTATATCAGAAGATGAGGTAGGAGAAAAAGGCTCAATTATTGAATCCATTAGGCTTATGTTTCCACCAGAAGGGGAGGGTGCAGAGATCCTTCAAGGAAGTTTAGATGAGATATGTGAAAAGCTCGCTCAGATCATAAGGGAAAAAGGAGGATTATATTAATCTGATTTTCCCCAATACTTCCTACTTTATACTTTAGGAAAAATAATTATCACTTCTCTCCTATTGTCCTGTAAATACTACCTCTACGAACTCACCGAGAATTACCGAGAATTGCTGTTTATTATTCCCTGCATAGGAGAAAAACCTTTTGCTTGCTATATCAATGAAAAAGTCATAGAAAATGCGATCATGAATAGAGTAAAAATACATCTTTCTGCGATTTCGCACAATCTCAGACAGATAAGGGCTCTGTTGCCAGATTCTGTTAAGATCATGGGGATAGTCAAGTCAGATGCATATGGTCACGGGCTTATTCAGGTAAGCAAGCTCCTGTGTAATGAGGGTATAGACATGCTCGGTGTGGCTTATCCTTTTGAGGCATCTAACTTAGTAGAATATGGAATAAAAAAGAAGATTGTTATATTGTGTGGATTTTATAAAAGTGAAGAAGCAGAGATGATAATTGAGTATAATATGATCCCTGTAATCTGGAACAAGGACATGGCCAATTTACTAAACACAAAAGCTAAGGATAAAAACAAGCAAGTGGATGTTCTCATAAAAATAGACACTGGAATGGGAAGATTAGGAATAGAAGAAACCGAACTATCCAAGTTCTTGGAACAGCTACTTTCTATGAAAGGCATAAGAGTAAAAGGGCTTATGTCACACCTTTCCTCAGCAGACCTAAAAGACAGGGAATCAGAAAGATTTACAAGGGAGCAGATAAAGAGGTTTAATAATGCTATAAGCATATGCTATAAAATGGGAATTCAGACTTCTATGAATAGCTTGGCAAACAGTGCTGGAATTATCGGCTATAGGAGAGACTGTTTCTATGATATGGTCAGACCGGGCATAATACTTTATGGTGCTTTGCCATCACCAGAATTTAATGTTCCCTTTGCATTAAAGCCGGCTATGGAGTTTAATGGAAGGATAATCCAGATAAGGGAAATACCTCCTTGCAGTCCTATAAGTTATGGAAGAAGTTACTACACAAAAGGAAAAAGAAGAATAGCTGTTATTTCTGTTGGATATGGAAATGGCATACCAAGAAATATATCTAACAAAGGATATGTTCTTATAAGAGGGAAAAAAGCGCCTATTGTTGGAAATATATGTATGGATCTTATGATATGCGATGTAACTGAATTAGAAGGTGTAAAAGAAGGGGATAAAGTTGTATTATTGGGTATAAATCAAGGAGAAAAGATTACTGCTGATGATATTGCCAAGTGGGCAGGTACAATATCTTATGAGATTTTGTGTTCTATTGGAAAAATAAATAAGAGGGAATATGAGAGATGAGGGAAAAACTTGAAAAAATAATAAGAAATGCCGCTGACATTGACGATTCTATTCCTGTGATAATTGAAGTGCCGAGCAGATCAGAGCATGGCCATTTTGCCACAAATGTGGCCATGACTCTTGCATCAAAAAAGAGACTTCCTCCTAAGAAGCTGGCAGAGCTAATAGTGAAAAATATAGAAGATAAAGATGGGATAATAGAAAGGATAGAAATAGCTGGACCTGGATTTATAAATTTCTGGATAAAGGACAGGGCTTGGTATAAGACCCTCCTTGAGGTTTTGTCGAGTAAGGAGAAATATGGAAGCCAAGATGTGGGGAAAGGCAAAAAGGTGATCGTTGAATTTGTGAGTGCAAATCCTACTGGTCCTCTGCACATAGGACATGCAAGGGGAGCAGCACTTGGAGACAGTCTTTCCAGGATAATGGATTTCTTAGGTTATAGAGTAACAAGGGAGTTTTATATAAATGATGCGGGCCAGCAGATAAGACTGCTGGGAGAATCTATTTATAGCAGATATAAGCAACTTTCTGAGCCTGATTATCCGTTTCCGGAAAACGGATATCACGGAGAATACATAATAGAGCTTGCGCAGATGATTTCAAAAGAAAGAGATCTTTCTTTAATGTCAAAGGAAGAGGCCGTGAGGTTTTGTGCAGAAAGAGGAAAAGAGATAATGTTAGAACACATAAAGAAAGATCTGGAGGCCTTTAGGGTATCCTTTGATTCCTGGTTCAGTGAAAAGAGTCTTTATGAATCAGGGCTTTTGAGCAGGACCCTAAATGAGCTGAAAAATAAAGGGCTTCTGTATGAAAAGGATGGAGCTGTCTGGATAAAGACAAGCCAGTTTGGAGATGATAAGGACAGGGTTTTGAGAAAAAGTGATGGCCAGTTCACATATTTTGCTTCAGATATTGCTTATCATTTGGATAAAAAGAAAAGGGGTTTTGATCAGGCAATAAATATATGGGGAGCAGATCATCACGGATATATTCCAAGACTTAAAGCAGCTCTTGCATCTCAGGGATTCCCTGAAGACTGGCTCAGGGTTCTTCTTATCCAGCTTGTAAAGCTCTGGAAAGAAGGAAAAGAGGTAAAGATGTCAAAAAGATCTGGCGAATTTATCACATTCAGGGAGCTGATGGAGGAGGTGGGAGTGGATGCTATGAGATTTGTATTTCTGACAAAGAGCCATGACTCTTCCTTAGACTTTGATATAGATCTGGTAAAGAGGCAAGATGCAGAAAATCCAGTTTATTATGTGCAATATGCCCATGCAAGGATATGCAGTATCCTTAGAAAGGCAAAGGAAAGAGGCATAAGCTTTAGAACACCTGATATAGAAGAGCTGACTTGTCTAAAGCTTCCTGAAGAGATGGAACTGATCAGAAATGTGGTAGAATTTCCATATGTTCTTAAAGAGATCGCCTTACATCTTGAGCCACACAGACTGACTTATTACCTGACATCTCTTGCATCTGTTTTTCATAGATATTTTAATCTTGGCACCAGCAAACCCGAACTCAGGGTGGTTTCAGATGATCCTGCGCTTACTAATGCGAGGCTTGCGTTATCAGAGGCGGTTAGGGTAGTAATAGCGAAGGGACTGACTCTTTTAGGTGTGAGCGCTCCAGAAAGGATGTAATGGAAAAAAAGAAGTATAAGATAGAGTTAACAAGGTTATCCATAACGCTTTGGAGTTTGGTTTTTGTTGTGCTGATAGTGTGGTCATTTATCTTAGGATTGCTTATTGGAGGAGGTTTTTTCTCAGAAGAAGAGGAATCATCTTCCCATATAGAAGCAAAACAGCATGTTTCTATGAATGATCTTTCTATGAATAAAAACAAAGATGAGAAAAATAATAAATCCCCAAAGTTTTCATTTCACCAGACACTTACTTCTCCAAAACCAGGTTTTGAAAATAGATGTTATGCTGTTCAGGTGGCAGCATTTCTGAGGGAAAAAGACGCGATAAATCTTACAAAAAAGCTAAAAAAATACGGTGCCTATTATGTTAAAAAGATTAAGGGAAATAAGACCTATTATAGGGTAAGATGTGGACACTTTAGTGATAAGAAAGAGGCTGAAGCCTTTAAAAAAGAGCTTTTAAAAGATGTCCATCTAAAAGGAATGATTGTAAGATGCAGATAAGAAAGGCAAGAATAAAAGATGTGTCCCAGATACATAGGCTTATAAATTATTATGCAGAAAAAGGTATTGTCTTACCTCGCTCTTTAAGCGAGCTATATGAGCATATCAGGGACTACACAGTGATAGAAGAGGATGGAACAGTCTGCGGTGCATGTGCACTGGGAATATGCTGGGAAGATCTTGCTGAGATAAGATCTCTTGTGGTCTCAGAAGACAGGAAAGGAAAAGGATATGGAATAATGCTGGTTCAGGAATGCATAGATGAGGCAAAGCAGCTTGGAGTAAAGAGAATATTTGTCTTAACTTACATCCCTGAATTTTTTGAAAAATTTGGATTTAAAAGGATAAAAAAGTCACTTCTGCCTCATAAGATCTGGGCAGATTGTCTTAAGTGTCCCAAGTTTCCTGATTGTGATGAAATAGCCATGAGTTTAAGCTTATAGGGGGAATAGGAATGTTTGGAAGCATAGGAATGCCAGAGCTTTTGGTTATATTTTTGATTGCCCTGATTGTTATAGGACCAAAAAAGCTGCCTGAAATAGGCAGGGCAATTGGAAAGGGTATAGCCGAGTTTAAAAGGGCAACTCAAGAGATAAAAGAAAGTATCGAGATAGAGGAAGAAGATCTTGATATTTCTGTTCCAGAAGATGCTGTGGATTCAATAGCTGGCACAAAGCAAGATAAAGGGCAAGAAGACAGAGAACCCAAGAAAGAAGAAAAAGAAGAAAAAAAAGAAGAAGAAAAGCATGGAGACAGAGGAGAAAAAACCCTTTCTTGAACACTTGGAAGAGCTCAGACAGAGGCTTGTTATCTGCATTCTGGCAGTGGCTGCTGGCTTTGTAATCTCCTATTTTTTTTCTGACAGGCTTTTCCTTATTCTGATAAGGCCTCTTAAAGACGCCCTTCCAAAAGGGAGTCATCTTATATTTACGAATCTTCCAGAGATGTTTATAACCTATTTAAAGGTATCCTTAATTTCAGGAATAATGGTTGCAAGCCCTGTAATCTTTTATGAATTTTGGAAATTTGTTGCTCCAGGACTTTATCAGAATGAAAAGAAACTACTTGTGCCTTTTGTACTATGTTCATGTGTGCTTTTCTTAGGAGGCGCAATATTTGGATATTTTGTGGTTTTTCCTTTTGGTTTCAAGTTCTTCTTAGGATTTTCCAATGAATACATAAAAGCGCTTCCGTCTGTGAAACAGTATTTTTCCTTTGCCATGAAGCTTCTTATTGCATTTGGGATCGTGTTTGAATTGCCAGTAATCAGCTATTTTCTCACAAAGATAGGTGTCATAACTCCTCAATTTCTGAAAAATAATAGAAAATATGCGATTGTGATAATATTTGCTTTGGCAGCTATATTTACTCCTCCAGATGTAATGACCCAGTTTATGATGGCGGTTCCTCTTATTATTCTTTATGAAGTGAGTATCATGATTTCCAAGATTGCTTATGCAAGCAAGAGAAAAGAAGAATAAATGGGGATTTGGAAAGAAGTTTTACAGAAAGATAGCAAAACCAGAAGAGCTTATCTCATTTTCTGTGCAGCTAAAACAGACTGATCTTTGGATAAGTGCAAGAAAAGATCTAAAAAGGGAGGCAGAATTTTTGGTTTTAAGCGCAAGGAATCAAGTGGAAAGCTATATAGAAAAATATCCTGAATTCTTAAATGCTCTTTTCCCTTGGTCAGAAGACCTGATAGCACCTCCAGTAGTTAAGGATATGATAAGAGCAGGAAGAAATGCAGGTATTGGGCCTATGTCAGCAGTGGCAGGTGCAATAGCAGACTATGTGGGGAAAGGGCTTTTAAGGTTTAGTGATGAAGTAATCGTGGAAAATGGTGGTGATGTGTTTTTGTCCTTAAAAAGGACTGTAACAGTTGGGGTATTTTTTGGAAGAGAATGTCAGATAGGGGTAAGAATAAAAAAGGATATAATGCCTGTTGGAGTGTGCTCCTCTTCTGCTAAGATAGGTCATTCTTTAAGTTTTGGAAGAGCAGATCTTGTAACTGTTTTTTCTCATTCTGCCTCTATTGCAGATTCAGCTGCTACCGCTATTGCAAACAAGATAAGAAGTGTAGGAGATGTAGAAGAGCTAAGCAGATGGGGCTCTCAAATAAAAGGAATATTTGGAATCGTAGCTATTATTAAGGGAAATATATCATTTTGGGGAGACTTGGAGATTTGTGTTTTATGAAGAAGACCATCAAGGATGTGGGAGAATTTGGATTTATAAGATTTTTAGAGCAGGAAAATAGAGATTTTTTTAATAAGGTAATAAAAGGAATAGGAGATGACTGTGCTGTTTTAGAAAAGGATAAAACAAGTGTGCTTCTTGTAAGTACAGAGATTTTTATAGAGGATGTTCATTTTTTAAGACATAAAACACCACCATACAAGCTGGGAGTAAAGGCAGTAAATGCGAGCTTGAGCGATATTGCTGCTATGGGAGGGTATGCACTTTTTCTGTTTTCATGTATATCTGTGCCTTCTGATACAGAACTGGACTATCTAAGGAATTTATATAAAGGGATAAAAGATGCTTGCCTAAGATATAAGGTGGACATAGTAGGAGGTGATACCTCTTCTTCACTTCACAGAATAGCCATAAATATCACGGTTGTTGGAGAAATGGAAAAAGATAGGGTGGTTTACAGAAATGGGGCCCAGCCAGGAGATCTCATATATGTTACAGGATACTTGGGTGATTCTGCAGCAGGACTTAAGCTTCTAAAAGAAGAGATTTCAGTACCTGAGGATATAAAAAATGCACTTGAGAAGGCGCATAATCTGCCCAAGCCAGATCTTCAGGCAGGAAGGCTTGTGGCTGAATATGGTCTTGCAAGTGCAATGATAGACATAAGTGATGGATTTGTGGCAGACCTAAACCATATATGTGAACAGAGTGGCACAGGAGCAGTGCTTTATTTGGAAAAGCTTCCTATTTCCAAGGAGCTTCTTTTAGCAGAGCAATATCTGGATATTTCATCTCATGAGCTTGCCCTTTATGGAGGAGAAGACTATAAGCTGATTATTGTGGTGAAGAAAGAAAAGGTAAAAGAGTTTGAAACACTGTTTAAAAAAAACAGGCTTTCTTATTATAATATAGGCAAGATCACAGAAGAAAAGGGCATCAGGCTTATCTCACATGGAGATACTAAGCTTTTAGAAATAAGAGGATATG
>JAMOPX010000091.1 GCA_027064285.1 Desulfobacterales bacterium
CAACAGCTTCCAGCTCCTTCCATTATTATTACATCGTACTGCTCAGCAAGCTTATTGTAGGAATCAATTATTGCCTCTTTCAGTCTTGGCTTTATCAGATGATATGTTCTGGAATCTATATTGCCCAGCACTTTTCCCTGAACAATCACCTGAGAAGTCCTATTATTAGATGGCTTGAGAAGTATAGGATTCATATGAACAGACGGCAAAATGCCTGAGGCCTCTGCTTGAACTGCCTGGGCCCTGCCTATCTCTCCTCCTTCTATAGCAACAAAGGAATTGTTAGACATGTTTTGGGCTTTAAAAGGCGCTACTCTTATTCCCCTGTTTTTTAATATCCTGCATATTGCAGTTACAATTAGAGATTTTCCCACATCACTTCCTGTTCCAAGTATCATTAACCCCTTTGCCATAGGAACTTTATCTCTGCGTTTTTATAACATGATATCCAATCAGATTTTGTTTGACAAATAATAAATTAATTGTAAAATAGAAATGCAATGCGGGAATAGCTCAGGTGGTAGAGCACCACGTTGCCAACGTGGTGGTCGCGGGTTCAAGTCCCGTTTCCCGCTCTCTGAGAAGGCGGCATAGCCAAGTGGCTAAGGCAGCGGTCTGCAAAACCGCTATTCGCCGGTTCGAATCCGGCTGCCGCCTTTTTTAAAAGGGAGGGTTAACAGTATGGGTTAATCCTCCTTTTTTATTTTTTGTTGACTTTGATTTAAATAGAATATTAAAAATATCTTATGTTAGGCTCTGATCTTTTAAGGCAAATTGAAGAGCTGGAGAAAAGATACAAAGAAAGCAGACAAAAATTAAGGGTCCTATTTGAGATAACTCGACTTTTATCTTCTTATCTTCATTTAAAAGAAGTTCTAAATGGAATCATAGCCCTGCTCACAAAAGAATACAAATTTGATTTATGTGCTATTATGCTTTTAGATACTAATAATTGTATAAAAGTAAAAAGCTGTGTTGGACTAAATCAGGATTTTCTAAAAACTATAAAAGGCAAGCCCTTAGATCCACACACAAAGAAATGTCTTGAAACAAAAAGGATAGTAATCATAAATGATATAGAAAATAAAGTAAGTAAAGAAGAACTGAAAAATCTGCTTGTACCCAAGGATATAAAATCCTTTGCTTTGACCCCTATTATGGTGGAAAAAAAAGTAATAGGAATTCTCATTACTGCTTCTAAAAAAAAGAACTATTTCCACATAAGATACAGTGATGCTATCTATATCATTGCTAATGAAATAGGGATAGCTATAAAAATGTCTCAGCTTTATGAAGAGATATATAATTCTCAGAAAGAACTGGAAAAAAAAGTGAAAGAAAGAACCCGACAATTAGAAGAAACGCATAAACGCCTTCTTGAGGCAGAAAGACATGCTGCTATGGGAAAGATGGCAAATAGAGTGGCACATGAATTAAGAAACTCCTTAACTATAATAGGAGGATTTGCCAGAAGATTAAGCAAAAAGCTATCAGAAAATGATCTAAACAAGGAATATGTAGATATTATAGTAGAAGAAGTAGAAAAACTGGAAAAAAAGGTAGCAAAAATAATAAGACTTGAGCCAGAAGAATGATGTCTCTTTTAAAAAGACTCACCGCTCCTTCTTCAGTAGCATTAATCGGGGTTAGTAAAAAAACAGGTAAAGGAGCATTAAATCCATTACAGATACTTTTAGATTTTGGATATAAGGGAAAAATCTATCCTGTTAATCCCACTGCTGAGACTATATTAGGATATCAGTGCTATAGAGCAGTTCAGGACATACCTGAGATTCCGGAATTAGCTGTAATAATGGTGAGAAGAGAGCTTGTGCCCAAGATCCTGAAGGAGTGTGCAGAAAAAGGAATATCAACTGCTGTTATAATAAGCGATGGTTTTGCCGAGGCTGATAGTAAAGGGAAAATTCTTCAAGATGAATTAAAAAAGATTTCCAAGAATACAGGTATTCGTGTTCTTGGACCAAATTCCATGGGAGTAGTAAATCATTATTCTTTGTTTACCACCTCCTTTGTAAAGGTTTCTTCCAAAAAAGCACCAGTTGCGTTTTTGGGGCAGTCAGGACTTTTTGTGCAGGGTTTTTCTAATCTACATATTGGCAAGGCCATAGATATTGGCAATGGTTGTGATATAGGATTTCCAGAGCTTGTTTCAGAATTGCTGGATGATCCCGAAATAAAGATAATTGCTCTTCACATAGAAGAGCTAAAAGATCCTATATCCTTTGCAGATGTAATAAAAAACAAAGGGCTGAGAAAACCAATAGTAATCTTTAAGTCCGGCAAATCTGAGAAGGCAAAAAAAGCTATTATGTCACACTCTGGTTCTATTGCAGGAGATTATGTATTTTATGAAGCTTTTTTTTCTAACTTAGGAATTATCTTGGTAAAGACGACTCAAGAATTGGAAGATGTGGTGTATTTATTATCAAAAGTCCATCTTCCAAATAAAAGAAGAATAGGAATAATTACCCCATCTGGTGGAGCAGGTATTATTTGCTTAGATGCAATAGATGAAAATGGATTTGCTGTAGCAGATCTTTCTGATAAATCTCTAAATCGAATAAAAAGAATTTATCCGGAGTATTATGAGCCTTCTAATCCCTTAGATATTATGTCTGCGAGCTTTAGGTATGGATACAGACAAGTTTATACAGAGGCACTTAAGACCATGATAGAAGATGAAAATGTGGACATCATCTTCTGTATAAACGGGTTACCCACCCTGAAAACCATAGGATCTGTTATAAAAGAAAAAAATACAAAAAAAACCGTGATTTCGTGGGTAATAGGAGATTATCAGGAAGAAGAAGCAAAGGATTTTACTGCTGATGTCCCTGTTGCTGTATTCACCAATCCGGAAAGGGCGTTAAAGGCTCTTAATATATGCATGGAAAATGAAGAAGAGAAAAAAGTAAGCAAAGGCAAAATCGAACTCTTAGAGATAAGGGAAGAAGATAAGATAAAAATCAAGAATATCTTGCAAGAGGCAAAAAAACAGGGCCTTAATTACATCTTTTCCGAGGCATTTTCTATTTTGGAG
>JAMOPX010000092.1 GCA_027064285.1 Desulfobacterales bacterium
TGGAAGTTGTTAAAGAAAAGAAAGATATTCAGAATATGGTGGAAAAGATAGCAAAGGATATTTTAAAAGAAGATCTAAACAATACAGTACTTATTGGAATAAGGACCGGGGGAGCATTTCTTGCCAGCAGAATAAAAAAGATTATAAAAAAACTGGGTGGAGGTGATCTACCTCTTGGAGTTCTTGATATAACTTTATATAGAGATGATTGGACAAGGATAGGTCCTGCCCCTATTGTAAGAAAAACGGAGATTCCTTTTACAGTAGATGATAAAACCGTGGTTCTTATAGATGATGTATTATTTACTGGCAGGACTGTTAGAGCAGCTATAGATGCTATCTTAGACTATGGAAGACCTAAAAAGATAAAGTTAGCGGTTCTTATTGATAGGGGTAAGAAGAGCAGAGAACTTCCTATATGTGCGGACTATGTAGGGGACACCATAGAAACCAGTTTGCAGGAAACTATAAATGTTTATTTAAAGGAACAAGGACATGAGGATATGGTAGCTGTTGAGGAGATAGAAAGATGAGCAAGAAAAAGAAAAAAGAAGTGATAAAAAAATTAAGCACTGAAGAAAAGGAATTTTTAGAAGAATTAAAAAAGATAATATGTGAATCCGGTCTAAAAAAAGAACTCTTAGAAAGAATAGATTCTCCTTTGGTATGGACAGCATTTTTAGAAGAACTTCCGTCCTATCTTAAATCTGAGACAGTGAGCTCCTCTGAGCTGGAGGATTTTTTGAATAAGGTAAAAGATAGATTTTTATATGATAAGTATGTGAATAAGGCTCTTAAGAGACTGATCTTTAAACTAAAAAATAAAGGTATAGATATAAATCTGGATTTAGAAGATAAACAAGAAGAACCTATTATCCATTCCTTAGAGACCAAAAAATTAGTATATATGGCGCCTTCAATAGGTGATGTAACCAAAGTTGTATTATTTGCTCTTCAAGCTCCTCCAAGATTTGAGTGTAATATTATATTATTTAATGAAAAATTTCAGCTTTCTGAATTCTTTTTTTTAGATAATCTTAGCAAAAAAGATATTAATTCAATAAAGCAAACCATTGATAATAAATTTCTTATATCTACTAAATTAGTAGAGATCTCACCTCCTTATTTAAGGACTCTTTTAGAAGATATAGACAAAGATAAGTTATATGACTTTATAGAAGATGAATCTTTTAGTAATTTTAAAAATACTCTTCAAAAGTTAAAAAAGATTGTCACTCCATTAGAAAGACATCCAATATATGATCTTGCTCAAGAACATGAGATACCAGCTCAGATAACAAGATCAGAGCTTGAAACCCTATTTTCTAATGGTATAGTTCTTTACTGGAGTTTCATAGACAAGATAGATGAAATAGAGGAATTAAAAGAAGAATTAGAGAAAAAAAGTCCTATTTTCCTTTCAAAATTTCAACTCTATGATATGGAAAAAGAGATTAAAAATAAATATAAGGAAAAAATAATTGAGTCAGAAAAATTAATAAAGAAATTTGAAGACTTAGGATATTATTTCTATAAGATAGATAAGAAAGAACTTTTTGAAATTTGTTTAAAGATGATAGCCTATTTAAAGAAAAAAGAAAGGGTATATGACTTAGTTTGTGATTATATGATAGAAAAGTCATTAGATTTTATTGAAATGATTTATGATATCCTTAAAGAAGAAGAGAAAAAGCAAAGAAAAATAATATTAAAAAAAGAAAATCTTATAGTAACCCCTGATGAGATAGATGAAGTATTTTAAATTATAAAAAAATATGATAAGGAAGACAAATAAAGGAGGCATTTGTTTATGTATCTAATCTCCATCAAGACAAATACAAGGTCTGAGATGCTGGATATAACAGATATGATTCAAGAAAAGATTACAGAGGTGGGTATGAGGGAAGGAGCTTGCATATGTTATGTTCCGCATACAACAGCAGGCATTACCATAAATGAAGGAGCAGATCCTGATGTTTGTAAAGATATTATTCAAAAGCTAAATGAACTTGTTCCACGATCAGATCGTTATAGACATCTTGAAGGAAATGCGGATAGTCATATCAAAGCCACACTTGTAGGGAGTTCAGTGGTTATAATAGTAGAGGAAGGTCGTCTTGTTTTGGGGACATGGCAAAGGATATTCTTCTGTGAATTTGATGGCCCAAGGACAAGAAAGATATGGATAAAATTTCTAAAATAACAGATAGATATTCAGAAGCAGGTGTAAGTATAGACAGTGCAAACAGGCTGGTTGATCTTATAAAGCCCTATATAAATAAGACCTTTAAGCCTGGTGTGATTTCAGATATAGGTGGATATTCTGGCCTGTTTTCTCTAAGAAACTTGGATGACATAGAAGAGCCAGTTCTTGTTGCCTCTTCAGATGGGGTTGGCACAAAGCTGAAGATAGCCTTTATGATGGACAAGCATGATACCGTAGGAATTGATCTTGTGGCGATGTGTGTAAATGACATTATTGTTCAGGGAGCAATTCCTCTTTTCATGTTAGATTACTTAGCTATGGGAAGATTGGATGTTGATAAGGCTGCACAGATAATAAAAGGTATATGTAAAGGATGCGAAGAGGCTAATTGCTCTCTTATTGGTGGGGAAACCGCAGAGATGCCCTCTATGTATAAAGATGGAGAATATGATTTGGCTGGTTTTGTAGTTGGTATTGTAGATAACAAAAAAATAATAGATGGCTCTGATATATCTGTAGGGAATCAATTAATAGGGATTAGGTCGAGTGGATTGCACAGTAACGGATATTCATTAGTGAGAAAGATTTTTTTTGATGAACTAAATATAAGAGTGAAGGACTACATACCTGAATTTGGCAGAACCTTAGGAGAAGAGCTTTTAGAACCCACAAAGATATATGTTAAGCTGATAGAAAGGATTAAAAGAGATTTTCATATATATGGTATTGTTCATATAACAGGAGGAGGGTTTTTGGAAAATATTCCTCGAATACTTCCAAAAAGGTGTAAGGCAGTAATAAAAAAATCTGCCTGGGAGCCTCATCCTATATTCAGATTTGTGCAAGA
>JAMOPX010000093.1 GCA_027064285.1 Desulfobacterales bacterium
CAAGCATTAGTGCGTCATGTTGCCTTTGTCCTGATTGCCTTTATTATTTTTCAGCATCTGCGCCTGCACCCAAAAGAAACCTTGGGTGAGGTTAAAGATCGCATCCAACTTAAACTGATCACCCGCGCCTTGCCTCCTCCTACTCCATTACGAGCTAAGGTCTCTGTTTCTAATTTGTGCTAACTGCGTAAGTCCTGTTACTTTAGTATTGCCTTCTTTCTCAGCTTTTAATCTGTCTTTTATCTCTTTTACATTCTTAATCTTAACACGTTCCCCTCTCATAGTATCTTTAATATATCAAATTTTGCGGAAAACTATAATTGGTATTGGTATAAGCTTGTTCAGTTTTTCCTGTATCTATAATGGATAAACTATATGTTTTAAAAAAAAGTATCCATAAAAAAACAATCTTAATTTAAAAAAATTCTTGAATTTGACCTGGGAAAGTTTTATAAGATTAAGAATCATGAAAAAAGAAGAGCTTAGCAAACGCTTAAAAGAAGCTGGCTTAAAAGCTACCCCGCAGAGGATACTTATCTTAGATTTTATTATGAAACATGGTCATATAGGTATAGAAACCCTATATGAAAAAATGAAAGATATCATTCCGTCAATCTCTATTGCCACAATTTATAAGAACTTAAAGATTCTTGAAGAAAAAGGACTGGTAAGAGAAGTATCTATAAGCTCTTTTAAGAGTCTATACGAGTTAAAAAACCTTCCTCATATACATATAGTCTGTGAAAAATGCAGATCCGTATCAGACTTTTTCATAAATGAAGCAGAAATAAAGAAATACTTTAAAAACCTGACCAACTTTGATGTTAACAAAGTGTCTATAATCCTTTTTGTAGAATGTGAAAAATGCAAAGTTTCTGAATCTTAAGGGGCATAAGTATGGATAAAAGAGAATTCCTAAAACTTATGCTTTTATCCCCAGCTCTTGCACTGTATCCTTCCTTTTCCCAGGCAGGATGCTATCCGAGCGGAATAGTTTATACCAAGCAGGATCCTGGTAAATGGAAAAACAAGATAAGGTCTCATATTCCAAAAATAAGGATTGAAAACAGACGGGTCACTATTATCACGCATCATCCCATGAGTAAGTCCCACTACATTGTCAGACATACCCTTGTACTGCAAGATGGAAGAGTTGTGGGAGAAAGGACATTTCAGCCTTCTGAATCAGAAGCAAGATCTGATTTTTATCTGCCTGAAGGATATAAAGGAAGAATATATGCTACCAGCTTTTGTAATTTACACGACCTTTGGGTCAATATGATGGTTGTCCGTTGATTAATGTCTCATGATACAGGGTTGTACATATTTAAGACAATCGCCTCATTTCAGGATTATTTCTAATACTTATGTGTTCCCTTTGGCACAGATCTTGATTTGTTTCTATAAAAAACAAAGGAGGCGCAGGTATTATGGCAAAACCAGAAGAGATGTGGCAATGTCAGACAACCAATTGTGGCTATGTATATGACCCTGATAGAGGAGACAGAAAAGGAAAGATTCCCAATGGGACCAAGTTTGAGGATCTTCCAGAAGATTGGAAGTGTCCTGTATGTGGAGCAAGTAAAAAAGCTTTTAAGCCACTAAAAACAACATAAAGGAGGTAAAAAAATGGGAGCACTTAAAGGAACAAGAACTGAAAAGAACATCTTAACAGCATTTGCTGGAGAGTCTCAGGCCAGAAATCGGTACACATACTTTGCCAGTCAGGCCAGAAAAGAAGGTTATGAGCAGATAGCAGCTGTATTTGAGGAAACAGCGAATCAGGAAAAGGAACATGCAAAAAGACTCTTTAAATTCTTAGAAGGTGGGGAAGTGGAGATCCAGGCCTCTTTTCCTGCTGGAGTCATAGGAAGCACCTTAGAAAACCTAAAAGCAGCAGCTGCTGGAGAGAATTACGAACACACCACCATGTATCCAGAATTTGCAAAAATAGCTCGCGAAGAGGGATTTGAGGAAATTGCAGTGGTTATGGAGGCAATAGCAGTTGCTGAAAAAGGGCATGAGGATAGATATAAGGCTCTTATAAAGAAGCTCGAAGAGGACAGGGTATTTAAGAGTGATGAGGAAGTGGTCTGGAGGTGCAGAAACTGTGGCTACCTACACAGAGGAAAAGAAGCTCCGGATAAATGCCCAGCATGTGCTCATCCAAAGGCATATTTTGAGCTCTTGGGCGAAAATCTTTTTGAATAAAGGAGGTGATAAGCTTTGGCTGAAAAGATAAATATTTCATGTGCAAGGCCTGTTACTTCTACCTTAGAGGTAACAGAAAAAGAAAAGGAAGAAGAAAAAACAAAAAAGGAGGGGGAGAGCATGATTCTTATAGGTAGAAAAGCGCCAGATTTTACAGCACCTGCCTATTATAAGGGTGATTTTGTTAACATAAAGCTTTCTGATTATTTGGGCAAATGGGTGGTTCTATGCTTTTATCCCGGAGATTTTACTTTTGTTTGAGCAACAGAGCTTGCAGCAGTTGCTGCAAAATACAGTGAATTTCAAAGGCTTGGTGTAGAAGTTCTTTCAGTAAGCATAGATAGCATCTTTGTGCACAAGATGTGGAATGAGCAGGAGCTTTCCAAAATGGTAGATGGCGGTGTTCCTTTTCCAATGCTGTCTGATGCAGCGGGAAAAGTGGGCACCATTTATGGAGTTTATGACGAAGAAGCAGGAGTTGAGACAAGAGGTCGTTTTATAATAGATCCTGATGGAGTAATTCAGTCATATGAAGTTCTTACTCCACCTGTGGGAAGAAATGTAGAAGAAGTATTGAGGCAGATTCAGGCATACCAGTTTGTTAGAGAAAAGAAGGGACAAGAGGTCACCCCATCTGGCTGGACACCTGGAAAGCCTGTGCTTAAGCCAGGTCCTGATCTTGTGGGAAATGTATGGAAGGAATGGAAGGTAGAATACGCTTTTAAAAAATAAAAAAGGAGGGTGTAGATATGACTCAAAGACTACAAGTTTATAAATGCGATGTTTGCGGCAATATCGTAGAGGTGTTACATGCCGGAAAAGGCCAGCTT
>JAMOPX010000094.1 GCA_027064285.1 Desulfobacterales bacterium
TGCCTTTACTATTAATAGCCTTGTATTGGAAAACCGGCATCCTGAATTATTCTTGAGTTACTCTTAGGACTTCATCAAGAGTGGTAATTCCTTTTTTTACCTTGGATAGGCCATCTTCAAAAAGAGTGGTCATACCTTTTCTTATAGCAGCCTGCTTTATGGTTTCAGAATCAGCTCCCCTGGTCAAAAGCTTTCTAATCTCATTATCTATAACCAGAAGCTCAAACACCCCTGTCCTTCCCTTATATCCACTATCCATGCATGAAGGACAACCTGTTCCATGCCAGAACAGCTGATCAGACGGTAGTCCATGTTTTTCTAAAATAGCTTTATCAGGCTTAAAAGGTCTTTTGCATTCTGGACAAATCTTTCTTACAAGTCTTTGAGCCAGAACTGCCATAAGAGATGATGCAATAAGAAATGGCTCTATTCCCATATCAACCAATCTTGTTAGTGCACCTGCTGCGTCATTAGTATGTAAAGTACTAAAAACAAGATGTCCTGTCATAGAGGCCTGAATAGCTATTTCTGCTGTCTCAATATCCCTGATTTCTCCAACCATAATTACATCAGGGTCGTGCCTCAATATTGCTCTTAATCCCTTTGCAAATGTCAAATTTGTCTTAGGATTAACCTGTATTTGCCCTACTCCTTTAAGTTCATACTCAATAGGGTCTTCTATGGTAATAATGTTTTTTTCTGGAGAATTTATCTTGCTTATGGCTGCATAAAGAGTTGTGGTTTTTCCGCTTCCTGTAGGACCTGTTACAAGTATCATACCATGACTCTTAGATATAAGAGACTCAAATGTCTGTAATGTCTCTTGAGACATACCCATTTCTCCAAGGCCAAGAAGTGAGACCGATTTGTCTAAGATACGAAGCACTATGCGCTCACCATAAGACATTGGTATAATTGAGACACGAATATCAACTGTTCTGTTAGCAACCTTTATTTTAAATTTTCCATCCTGAGGAACTCTCTTTTCAGCAATATCCAGACCAGACATAATCTTTATTCTGGAGACTATATGTGGATGAAGTCTTTTATGGACAGAAAATATCTCATGAAGTATGCCATCAATCCTAAAACGAATCTTTATATCCTTGGCATAAGGTTCTATATGAATATCACTTACCCTGCTTTTCAGTGCCTTGGTTAAGATAAAGTTGACAAGACGTATAACAGGAGCTTCATCAGTAGTATCCATCAGATCTGGCAGTTCTTCAAGACCTGCAATAGTTTCAGCTTCTGTCTCATAGGATTCTAAGTCCTGAACCACTTTTTCTGTATCTTCATTTGATTGATCAAATAGCAGATTTATGGCTGAATGGATTTCATCAATTGTACTTAGGATAAATCTTGTGGATCTACAGCCCATCTTTCTTGCAAAATCATCTGCAGCCTGAAAATTTAAAGGATTATTAATAGCAACAATTAATGTGCTGTTTTGAGTATAAAGAGGCACAAACCCCATGTTTTTAAAATACTGGATCGGAAATCCTAAAGGATCTTTTATTTCAACTTTATCTATGATTTGCTTTTCAAATGGAATACCGCTTTTTTTAGAGTAAAAAGTAAGTTTCTCCTCTTCATTAATGTCTTTTGTCTTAACTTTGCTATTAAGCTCCATTTTTTATAATCAAAAATCAAATCTTAGTTTAATGCTGACCCCTCCTTCTTTATAAGGCTCTATAAACGGCTCTATGTAAAGATTATCTTTAAATCTGCCAAGAAAATCCATCTGTAATTTTCTATTGTATTTGTGAGTAACATTCATAGCACTGTATATGCTTCCTGCGTACCACCCAAGTTCAAGAAAACTAAGCATTCCTCCCATCACATCCATATCCTCATGAAATGCCTCTATAGATGCCATTATAAAAACTCCATTAAGCAGAAAAGCAACACATCCATCCTTATACCTTCCTACATATGCATGACCTGCTCCTGGAAGCATAGCAGACAGAATACCAGAAAACTTAGGTGATTTATAAGGCAGTGTTTCTCCTTTAAGACTACTTCTTGCCAGAGCCTTTGATTTTCCATAATATGGACTTGTTTGTCTGATCTGGCTAAATATGTTGGATGCCTCTTTCCATCTATTCTGATACATCCTGATCCAGCCCAAGCGATATAATGTATCATCATATAGCTCAGATTTTGGAAACCTCTGTATTAGCAAGGAAAAGTAATATTCTGCTTCATCAAATACCTTCTGTTTGTAATAAGACTCTCCTATAAGGAACAAGGCCTTCTGGGCATATTTATCATTTTTATGAGATTTGCATATATCTGAAAATATTTCTCGTGCCTTCTCATATTTTCCAGATCTCATATAACATGTCCCTAAAAGACAGCGTGCTTGAAGAACTTTTTGATCATCTGGAAAGAAATAGATAAATCGTTTTAATTCAAGTATAGCATAGTCAAAATCACCCTTTTGCATAAGCTTCTTTGCAAAAGAAAATTGCTTTTTAGAATCAATTACCAATGTCTTGGCATAACCGATTAATCCATTTTGAAACAAAAAAAACATTGTTAAGATTAAAAATACCTTTTTCATTTATAATAGATAGGATATCTCTTTTTTGGTTTATACCACCAGAAATCATTATTTTCCACTGGATCATATATCTTAATCTTGCCATGATAGTAAGTCATAGGAGATACAGTAAGTTCTTCTTTACCTTCATGGATTAGTCTATCAACTGTCATAAGCCATCCCATTATAAAACCATGCTTTTTAAAAGCAAGTATGCTATAGCTAGAACAGGGAGGATAACTTGGACACTCCTTTCCATCTACCTTAGAGATATGCTTCCAAAAGCTTGATATAAAACAACCAACTGGATTAAAATCCATATCTCTATCATCCTGGGTATATCCCGGTTTATCAATCACTATAATTGCTATTATAAAAAAAACGACAAACTTTCTATTAAAACAATCCATAAGTATATACCATAAGTACATAACAGGACTTACGCACTTGAACAGTTAGGCAATTATAGTTATCCGCATAATTCTATATAATACTT
>JAMOPX010000095.1 GCA_027064285.1 Desulfobacterales bacterium
AAAGAGCCTATGCAGGCTGTCTCAAATGTAAAAGGTAGAATAATTATTACCTCTAATGCCACAGAAAAACAGGAGGCTGAGTATATAGTAAAAAATATAGAAAAACTTGTAGGAGGCACATCTTATTTTTCTTTGGACAGCAAAACAGTTCAGTCCCATGAAGGAGAAGGTTTTGGCTTTGGAGATATTGCAGTGCTTTACAGGATAAATTCTATTGGTGATGAGATTGAATCTGCTTTTAAAAGAGCTGGAATACCTATAATAAGATCTGGTGAAGTCCCATTAAGAGAAATATATCCTGTAAACATAATATATAGGCTGCTTCTTTATCTCGTGCATAAAAAGGAATTTTATTGGGAAAGATATGTAAGGCTTGTTTTAGACAGAAAGATTCTATCTTGTAAGGATATAGATCAGATCCCTTTATCTCCTGTTTACGATACACTGAAAACTATACTGGATACTCATGCATTTGGGTTTGAAGAGGATGAGATCTCTTTAAGGGCAGTAAATAAGATACTGGAAATGGCTTCTGAGCACAAAGGAGATCTATTATCCTTTTTAGATATTCTTTCTGCGGAGAGGGGGATAGACAATATTGAGCTTATGGGAGATAGAGTAAGTCTTATGTCTCTTCATTCAGCAAAAGGCTTAGAGTGGCGAGCTGTATTTATAGTAGGTTGTGAAGAAGGTATAATCCCGTGCACTTTATTTGGTGATACAGATATTGAAGAAGAAAAAAGGCTCTTCTATGTGGGAATTACCAGGGCAAAAGAGTTTCTTTTTCTTTCTTATGTGAAAAAAAGGAGGATGGGTTCAAGAATATTGAATTTAGAACCCTCCTCTTTTCTTAAAAAGATTCCTGCCGAGCTCGTGGATAAAATTAAAAAAAGAAGAAGAACTATAAAACCCAAAAAAAGTCCTGCTCAGCTCAGTCTTTTTAACTAATCATCGTAATCTCCCTGAGCTGTTTGTTCTTCTTTTGCAAGTAATTTTGCTTTTTCTCTGATCTTTTCCTCTGTCCACTCTGAAGGATCTTCTATCCTTTCTGCTTTTGGCCCAAGATCATAGGAGCCTGCCTTAAGTATTTCCTCTATTGCCAAAGGAGCTGTATCTTTTGCATTGAAGACATCTACCAGCAAGTGATAAACAAAGTCTTCCACCCCTTTTGCCATCCTTTCCCTTATTTCACGAGGCTGTCTCAATATCCTGTTTTCAAAAGGAAGATTTAGTTTTTTATAATCTCCTCCTTTTAGATTGTGTTTTCTCGCATATTCCCTCATCTCTTCCCACAACTCTTCTGAAACGCCCTTACCCGGAATCTTTACAGGATTCCCTTCACTGTCCAGCTCTGCATTTCCATACTCATTTACTTTTACACCCCAAGAGATCATCTGAAGGGCTGTTGACACATTGGCTTTTGTGGTATTGGTCTTTTCTGCTATTTCTTTTAACAGCTCAAAACTGTTTCCAGAGGTTCCGTGCTGTGCTCCAGATACCCTGTACGGTTCTAATGCCGTGTGTATCTTTGCTGTAAGTTCCACATCAATTCCTCTGCCTGTTTTTTCTATACCATGGGTAGTTCCGTTGTTTAGAGCTATCCAGTCAGGAAATATATTGTGAGCATTTAGACCTTTTATGAGGAACAGAGCCTCCTCAGGTGTAGAAAGACCTTCTTCTCCTTTTATCTCTCCTACTTCTGTTTCATATCCTGCCCATTTGGGTATATACTTGCTCAAGGTTATGTTTGCCAAAAGATTCTCATCATCTGGCATACTGGAGGCATCTATGGCAATAGAGGTTATGCCAGCATCAAACAGAGAAGGAATCTCGGTTTTTGCAATCTCTAAGTCCTGAGCACTTTTAATCTTGTAATGATCTGCATGCACCGCCACTGGCACTGTAATGCCGAGCTCATTCATTACTGCGTCCACCTGTCTTGCTAAGTTCCAGTAGCTTACAGCGCAATACCCATCTACTCCACCTTCTGATTTTGCTATCTCTATTATTATGCAGGCATTTGCCCTTTGAGCTGCCCTCAAGACTCCTCTTATAACAATGTGATTTCTGGCATTTGCAGCAATGGTCATGGCATTCCTTTTTTTGAGGAGTGCTCTGTCTATTACCTTGCCGCTTACTATAAGGGCTTTAGAATTCGGAAAAAGCCTTCTTATATTTGGTGTTCTTCCCAGCTCTAACGCCTTTTCAAACATATCTTTTCCCTCCAATCAAGAATCCATCCATATCAGTTTTGCTCCCGGAAGCGGGGCAACTGGCTCTGTTAAGAGAAAATCTCCCTCTTCTATCTGCTTTTTCAAAAGCTCTGCTATCTCCTTTGCCTTTTTATATGAAGATACAGGTACTGTCTGTACCTCCTGTCCTCTAAACTTTATACTGCCTGTCTTCAGCTCTGCATAACTTACAACCCCAAGGGGCTTTGCTTCTCCTTTTGGATAGTCATTTCCATAGTCTATTATCCTTGTCATAATCTCTTCATCAGATACACCCGTATATCTTGCTACTTCCTCGTTTACCACAGGTATAGGAACACCTATTCCAACCGCTAATGAACATCCATATCCAAGTATGCTAACACCTACAATCCATTTTGAATTCATCTCTTTTAGATTCCCTGTTACCATAAGTGTTCCTGCTGGTTCTATGGGGATGCCATTTTCTGCTCTCTGAACATCATATTTATATTGAGTTCCCGGACCTATTATGTATCCTTGAGCACCTCCCAAGAATATCCTTGTGCCAATACCAATGGTAAGAAAATAGGGATCATTAAACAAAGGACTTAATTGGCCGGCAGTTGCATAATTTACATTTGTTCCATTGGGTTTGAGGACCCCCATGTATGTATACTTTGTCTTATTTGATAGATTAATAGCACAGTTGTAGTTCTGATAAGAATTCCTGGGATTTACCATGGTGGCATCTGAAATCTCTTTTAAATATATCTTTTTCCTGAGTTCTTTTTTTGGATAGCAGTCTGTTCCATAGGCTACTGCTTTTAATTCCACTTTTTTACCTGAGATAAGATCTTGAATAACATGTCCTCCACCATACCTGAACTGTCCAGGATGCACCTTATTTAATGGATCATCCTCTGCCGGCTCAGTAGCACCTATGTATATGTCCACAGCAGCAAGACCTGCATAGGCTGGCACCCCATTAAGCCAGACCCTATACGCCTTTATGGATGGTTTTAAAGGGCCAAAGTTTAAAAATGCTCCAGAAGAACACATAGGAGAAAAAGTACCCGTAGTTACTACATCCACTTCTTTTGAAGCCTTTTTGGCCCCATGTTTTTTTACAATCTGTGCCATCTCCTCAGCGGTTACCACCACCACCTTACCACTTTTTATCTTTTCATTGATTTCTTTTATACTTTTTATCCTTTCTGCCATTCCCTTTCCTCCACAAGGGATAATACCAATACTATTGTGTAAATATTTTTATAATGGATAATACCAATATCAATTATACATTCACCTTATAAATTTTAGCGTGGAAATCTATTATCCAGACTATCTCTTTTACTGTAAAAAATTCAATAAAAATTCTTCTAAAGAAAAATTTTAAAATAGTCAAGGAGAGATGGTTTTTCTTTTTCTTTAATTTTGGATAATTAGCCCTTCCTGCAAAGTAGTTTCTGTATGCCCTGTTCAGATCTCTTAAAGCCTGTTGAAGCGCCTGAGAGTGAATTTCACAAAGCCATGAAAATTCTTTTTTAAGCTCTACAAGCTCAGCACACTGTTTTGCATAGGTGGTTCTTTCCCTCCTCTGCCACCAGAAAAACTCTCTTTGAAGTAGCCCAAGATTATAAATAAGCCTGTATGCTCCAGCAAATTTCCACAGCTTCTCCTCTTTTCTCTTACCTTTGACCTTAAGCTTATATCTGTATCTTCTCAATTGCATTTTGATATTGGTTATATTATTATTCTATCTACTATTCAAGAATATATAAGCCTGTTTAAAAGGATTTTTCGAACAGGCGCTTATTATAATGAATGATACGCCATTCATCCCATAGCTGAAGCTTAGGGGCTTTCTGGCGTGGATTTCTGTAATTTTTCTGATATTTTAAAGTAATAAACAACATCTTTCACATTAACTAAGAAGAGAGGTGAATTATGGAATTTAAAATAGACCGAGATCCATTTTTAAAAAGTATATCAAAAGCTTACAGTATTACAGACAAAGGAAGCAACATGCCAATACTTTCTACAGTGCTTATCTCGACAAAAGGAGACAGTATAGATGTATTTGCTACTGATTTAGAAATTTCTTCTCAAGAAAATATTCCAGCAGAAGTTCTTTCAGAGGGAAGCACGGCTATTCCATGCAAGAAGCTTTTGGAAATAATTAGAGAAAGCAGTGGAGATAAGTTTTATATAAAAGAAGAAGAAAACCAAAGGATATTTATATCTGATGGAAATACAGAATTCAAACTTGCTTCTCTTCCTGCGGAAGAATTCATTATTACCTCTGAACCCGAAAATCTGAAGTTCAGCACCATAGAGGCATCAGAGCTAAGGGATATGATAAAAAAGACCATATATAACCTCAGTACTGTAGAGGATATGGGATACAAGTTTTCTGGAATATTTGTTCAAAAAAAGGAAAAAGGGCAAGATGTATTTCTTAGATTTGTATCTACAGATGGTAGCAGGCTTTCATTAATAGATAAAAAAGTGCAGGGTATAGAAGAAATGGAGCTGGGAGAAGGGATATTTGTGCCTAAGAAAGGAATGATAGAAATCAATAAGATAGCTCAGGAAGGCGGGCCTGTAAGCATTGGATTAGGAAACAAGGATTTTATTGTAAAAAAAGAAAACAGAACCCTTATAATAAGACTTTTGGATGTAAAATTTCCAAATTATGAAGGAGCTATTCCTAAGGATGAAGACATAAAATTCTCGATAAAAATTCAAAAAGACAGATTCATAGATGCCCTTAGAAGAATGCTTATCTTTACTACAGATGCCTATAAGTCTGTGATCCTTCTCATAAAGAATGACAAAATAGAGCTTATGTCTTCGAATATAGAAGTAGGAGAAGCACGGGAATCCATAGATATAGAATATGAAAAAGGTCAATTAGAAGAAGACATGAAAATCGCATTTAATCCAAGATTTTTTATTGATGCTGTTCAGCCTATGGAGAGTGACTTTATAACCTTGTCTTTTATTGATAAAGATAAGGCTTGTATAATTAGAGGAAATGAAGATCCTTTTTATCTTTCTATAATAATGCCCATGAGGATTTAAAGATGGAAGAACTAAAAGAAAAAGAATCAAAAAGATATGATGCTACAAACATAAAGGTCTTAGAAGGACTTGAGGGTGTAAGAAAAAGGCCTGCCATGTACATAGGTAATACGGGTGTGGAAGGACTGCATCACCTTGTGTGGGAAGTGGTGGATAACAGTATAGATGAAGCAATGGCGGGTTTTTGCGACAGTATAATTGTTCATATATTAGCTGATGGGAGCATTTTGATTCAGGACAATGGAAGAGGAATACCTGTGGATATACATGAGACAGAGGGAAGGCCTGCATTAGAAGTAGTTATGACAAAGCTTCATGCAGGTGGAAAGTTTGACAATAATGTCTACAAAGTGGCAGGCGGGCTTCATGGAGTTGGAGTCTCTGTAGTTAATGCCCTCTCAGAGTTTTTAGAAGTAGAAGTATATAGAGATGGAAAGATTTACTATCAGAGATATGAGAAGGGAAAACCAAAGACAGATCTTATTGTAAAGGGTGAGACAGAAAAAACAGGCACAAAGATAAGATTCCTTCCTGATAAAGAGATATTTGAGACCACAAGTTTTGATTTTGAGATAATCTCCAAGAGAATGCGTGAGCTGGCTTTTCTCACAAAAGGAATTTATATAAAAGTGCTGGATGAGAGGACAGGAAAGAAAAAGGAGTTTCTATATGAAGGTGGTATCCTTTCTTTTGTAGAATATCTAAACAAAAACAAAGAGGTTCTTCACAAGCCTATCTATATATCTGGCGAAAAAAACAACATTATTGTAGAAGTAGCCCTTCAATATAACACTACATACAAAGAAACCGTTTTTAGCTATGCAAACAACATAAATACTACAGAGGGTGGAACCCATGTAATGGGATTTAGATCAGCCCTTACAAGGAGCATAAATTACTATCTTCACAATTCAAGCGTAGGAAAGAACTTAAAATTCAGGCTTACAGGAGATGATGTAAGGGAAGGGCTTACTGCAGTGATAAGTGTGAAGCTTCCAGATCCACAATTTGAAGGACAGACAAAGACAAAGCTTGGTAATACAGAAGTAAAGGGTATTGTTGAAAACATAGTTAATGAAGGTCTGAGCAGTTTCTTTGATGAAAATCCAACTATTATAAAGACCATTCTTGAAAAGGTGATAGATGCAGCAAGGGCAAGGGAGGCAGCAAAAAAGGCCAAGGAACTTGCCAGAAGAAAAGGAGTGTTATCTGATCATTCTCTTCCCGGAAAGCTGGCAGATTGTCAAGAAAAAGATCCCAGTAAGAGCGAAATCTTTATAGTAGAGGGTGATTCTGCAGGAGGTTCTGCTAAGCAGGCAAGAGATAGAAGAACTCAGGCAGTTCTTCCACTGAGAGGTAAGATCTTAAATGTAGAGAAGGCAAGATTTGACAAGCTCCTTTCCAGTGAAGAGATAAGGACCATGATATCTGCATTGGGAACAGGAATAGGTGATAAAGATTATGACATAAATAAGATTAGATATCACAAAGTAATAATCATGACAGATGCAGATGTGGATGGCTCTCATATAAGAACTCTTCTTTTAACCTTTTTCTTTAGATACATGCCAGAGCTTATAGAAAGAGGATATTTATATGTTGCTCAACCACCACTTTATAGAATATTAGATAGAAAAAATAAAAAAAGAGAAATTTTCATAAAAGATGAAGAGGAATTTAATAATTTTATCATAGAAAGGATTATAAAATCAGAAAAAGTGGAATTAAAGGATGGAAGCCTGATTCAGGGAGATGAGCTCAGGATTCTCATAAAAATGCTGTTAAAATTTTATCAAAATTTGAACAAATTATCTAAAAATGGATATAGTAGAGAATTTATTTTAGATCTCATAAACATAGAATTTAAAGATATAAGTAATTACAGGGAAAAATCCTTTTTAGACCTGCTTATAAGTAAACTTTCTGAAAAAGGTTTTGAGATAGTTGAAACAGAGTTGGATGAAGAGCATGAATATTGGAGGATAGCCTTAATAGATCACAAAAATGGTTCATCTGTAATAGAGATAGACAGTGACTTCTTTTCATCTCCAGAACTGAGATTCCTCTTTAACATATCTAAAAAGATAAAATCTATTCTGAATCAAAGCCCATTTATTCTTATTGGAAGTAATGATTTTCTTCGTTTAGAAAGCACAGAGGATTTATTAAAAGAGCTTATGCAAAGAGGCAAAAAAGGACTTGAAATTCAGAGATATAAAGGACTTGGTGAAATGAATCCGGAGCAGCTCTGGTCTACTACAATGGATCCTGAAAAAAGAAGACTTCTTCAGATAAAGATAGAAGATATGGTAGAGGCAGATGGTATTTTCAGTGTTCTGATGGGAGATAAGGTAGATGCGAGAAGAGAATTTATTCAGAATAATGCCCTTGAGGTAGAAGATCTGGATATATAAAGAAAGACTGAATATATAAATATGAGTACCCCAAAGGAACCTGATGATGTTAAACTGATCCTTAGTATATTTTCACCAGATAGATCTTTAATAGAGAAAATACTGGAGGAAGAGCTGAAAGAGAAATTCGGGCAATGGGACTGGATCAGTCCAGAGCTCTTTTTTGACAAAAGCAGATATTATGAAAAAGAAATGGGATGGCCTCTTTACAGGAGATTTGTTTCGTTTCAGAATCTGATAAGACCTGACTCTATAGTTTTTATAAAGCTATATACAAATCAGATAGAGCAAAAGTATTCTGAGCAGGGAAAAAGAAAGGTAAATATTGATCCGGGCTATGTCTGTTTAGAAAGGCTTATATTGGTTACAGGAAAGAACTATACCCACAGGATATATCTTTCTCAGGGCATATATGCAGATCTTACCCTTATATATAAAGGAAAAAGTTTTGTGCCCCTTGAATGGACCTATCCTGATTATGCGGAGGATCAGACAATTTCGTTCTTTAACGAGATAAGAAATATATATAAAAAGCAATTGAGGGAAAAAAATGCTTAAAAGTATGACAGGTTATGGAAAGGGAGAGGCTGAAGCAGAGGATTTGGTATTTATAGTTGAGATAAAAACATTAAACAGCAGATATCGGGATATTATTTTGAGGATACATCAGGAGTTTCAAGAATTAGAAATGGATATAAGAAAGTGGGTCGCAGAAAGAATAAATAGAGGAAGAGTTGAAATTTTTATAAAAACAGAGCCGATTCTGGATAGAATGGAATATGAACTTGTGCTAAATGAACCCTTAGCAAAAGCATATATGGATGTATTTAAGAGGGTCTCTGAATTGTTTCCTATTGATTCATCGGTAAGCATAGATACATTCTGTCATTTAAGAGATGTTATTATACAAAAACCAAGGGAGTGGGATATAGAAAAATTGCGTCTTACCTTGAAAACTGCTATGGACAAGGCTCTTAATTCTGTTGAGGAAATGAGAAAGAGAGAGGGAGAGATACTTCAAAAAGATCTTTTAGTTCGTATAGAAAAGATAAAAAAGATTCTACGAGAAATAAAAGAAAGAGCTCCAGATGTTGTGGAACTTTACAGAAATAAGCTAAAAGAGAATGTGGAGAGGCTACTGCAGAATCAGGACATTAGTATAAGTGAAGACAGGATATTGCAGGAAGTGGCAATCTTTGCTGAAAGATCAGATATTACAGAAGAAATAGTTAGACTTGAAAGTCATATTACCCAGTTCCTGTCTTTTATAAACAGAGAAGAGCCTGTAGGAAGAAGGCTTGACTTTTTGATTCAAGAGATGAATAGAGAGACAAACACCATAGGAGCAAAATCTCAAGATTCAGTGATTTCCAGCTTTGTCGTAGACATGAAAGCAGAGATTGAAAAGATAAGAGAACAGGTGCAAAATATAGAGTAAAAAAATTGGGAGAGAGATTATGTGTCCCAAGATGGTAAACATAGGTTTTGGTAACATAGTTGCATCAGAAAGGGTCATAGCAGTGGTGTCGCCAAATGGTGCGCCTATAAAGAGGCTCAGGGAAGAAGCAAAAGCAGAAAAGAGGCTTATAGATGCAACACATGGGAGAAAGACAAGAGCAGTTATCATAACTGATAGCAATCACGTGATTCTTTCTGCCATCCAGTCAGAGACCCTTGCCCAGAGGTTTGATCCAGATTCAAAATATGAAAAGCCAACATAAAAGCCATCTTTTTGTTATATCTGGTCCATCTGGGGTCGGGAAAAACACCATTATAAGCGCTGTAATGCAAAGGGTGGAGGGATTAGCTTATTCTATTTCTCATACCACTAGAAAACCAAGAAATGGCGAAATAAATGGCAGAGATTATCATTTCGTGGATGAAAAGATTTTTAAAAAGATGATAGAAAATGGTGATTTTGTAGAATGGGCAAGGGTTTACTCCGACTATTATGGTACTTCATTTTCAGGTATAAAGAAAAAACTTGCTGAAGGAAAGGATGTGATCTTGGACTTAGATGTCCAGGGGGGCATGAATATAAGAAAGCATTTTAAAAATAGCACCCTTATATTTGTGCTTCCTCCGTCCATAGAAGAACTAAAAAAAAGGCTAAGTAAAAGAGAGACACCAGATGAAATTATAGAAAAAAGGTTGTCCAATATAGAATTTGAGCTTAAGATGGCAGAGAAATATGACTATATAGTTTTGAATGATATATTAGAAAAAGCTATAAGGGAAACAGAGGCTATAATACTATCAGAGAGATGTAAGACCTATAAGAGAGTTGAATTGTTGAGATCATTGATTTAAGGGGGAGATATATGTTTGAGTATGAATTGGGTTTCATAGGCGCAGGCAACATGGCAAAGGCTCTTATAAATGGGATACTAAAGAGTGATCTCTACAAAAAAGATAGGATTACCGCATCTGATATAAAAGAAGAGGCACTAAAAGAAGTTAATGAAAGATTTGGTATAAAAGTATTTAAATCGAATGCAGAGCTTGTGAATAAGACCAGAATTGTTGTGCTGTGCATAAAACCACAAAACATGAAAGAAGTATTAGAGGAGATAAAAGATGCTATTACTGATGCTCATCTTGTAATCTCAATAGCAGCAGGTATTCCTATAAGAGCTATAACCAAGATACTGGGAAATGATATTCCTGTAATCAGGATTATGCCAAATACCCCTGCTCTTGTGCAAAAAGGGATGAGTGCTATTGCCTATAATGATAATGTAAAGCAAGAATATATAAACATAGCATTAGACATATTCAACTCTGTTGGAGAAACAATAGTAGTGGATGAGCAATTGATGGATGTAATTACTGCTGTTTCAGGAAGTGGCCCTGGTTTTATCTTTAGGATAATGGAATGCATGGTAGAAAGTGCTGTAAGGCTTGGACTTGACAGTGCAGATGCTGTCAAGCTTGTTGTTCAAACATTTGTTGGTGCTTCTTTTCTTGCAAAAGAGTCAAAAGAAAGCCTTTCTAAGCTAAGAGAAATGGTTACCTCTCCAAAGGGAACCACCGAGGCAGGATTACAGGTATTTGAGAATAAGGGCTTAAAAGATATCATATACGAGGCGGTTCATGCGGCGTATAAGAGATCCATAGAAATAATGGGAGAGATAGAGCCATGATAGAAGACAAAGTAAGTATTATGGTAGTGGAGCCTAATAAAGAAGATAGAGATTTATATATACAGCTTCTTTCTACCTTAGAGAATTTAGACATAGAAGGGTTTTCCAGTGGAAAAGAGGCATTTGAAAGGATAAAGAGGTTTCCTCCAGATATATTGGTGGCAAATATAGATATTCCAGATATGGATGGGGTGGAGCTTTGTAGAAGACTGAAGTCTGATCCCAACTCAGAGCTGTGTGAAATATATGTAATCATAGTAAGTGAAAAGAAAGGAAAAGACGAAAAGATAAGATGTATGAGTGAAGGAGCAGATGACTATCTTACAAAACCTATTGATCCTGATGAGCTTATAGCAAGGGTAAAGGTGGCAGCAAGGATAGCCACACATACAAAAAGGATAGATTTAGAATACAAAAAGATGTTTAGTAAGATAGATGTGCTCCTGATTCAGGAAGGAGGATGTGCTCCTGGTTATAATCCTGTGACCGCCTTTATTACATATCATTTAGAAGGCATGGGCAGAAAGGTATATGCCACAAAAGAGGGTTTTAGATCCTTAGTGCAAGGAGAAGATGAGGATTTTGTAAGGCTTGTGTATGATCCAGATTTGTACAAAAAAATGGATCATATCCCAGGAGTTATTCATGTTGCACCTTTTTCAGAAGCGCCTGGTGCTTTTTTAAGAGGAGAAAGATATCCAGATTTTGTTAAAAGAGAACTGCAGAAAAGGGCAGCAAAGAATATCATAGAAAGAGATGTGAAGGTGATAGTCGCTATAGGAGGAAATGGGACCTTTAAGGGAATAAGTTCTCTGTGTAATCTTCTTCCCACTGCAATTCAGGTATTCTTTGTCCCTGTCACCATTGATAGTGACATCGCAGGAACTGAATGCATAGGAGAAAACACAGGCATAGAGATGGGAGCAGAAAAGATAAGAAGATACATGGCAGATGCCAGAACCCACAAAAGGGTTTATATAATAGAGATGATGGGTGCAAGCAGTGGATTTCATGCACTTCATAGCTGCTTAGGAGCAAGGGCTCATCTTGCTGTTCTTCCAAATAGCAAGATAGATCATAAAAAAGTGGTAGAGGCTATAAACAAAAGAGAAGATGGATGTGTTATTGTAGTGGCAGAAGGATATAAAAGAGAGGAGAGAAACCAAAAGGGAGTAACTGATAATGCAGCCGTATATTTCTATAAAGAGCTTCTTGCTACTGGTATCTCTATAAATAGAAGAGTGGTATGTGAGCCATTTTCAAGAGATATAAGGGGTGCAACCCCAAATAATCAAGATATCACCCTTGCTCAAAGAATGGCATATAATGTAGCAAGATATATAAAAGCTGGTGCATCAAGGCTTATGCCAGCAGTCAGCTCTGGAAAAGAATATGCAATACCTTTTAGTGAAATAAAAACAGATAACATGGTAGAAGAAGATCTGCTTGTGCTTTCAGATCGTCTTACAAATAGAAACTATATGGAGCAAGAAAATGAAGATTGAACAAGTGCCAAAGGAGATTTCATCTTTTTTAATGCCTAAGCCTTCTGGAAAGATGTATTATAAATGCTTGGGATGTAATGAAAGATTTGGCATAGATGAGCTTCTTTACACATGTCCTAAGTGTGGAAGTGTTCTGTTACTTTATTCTGAAGGAAACGAGCTTCTTGAAAGCTTGGATGGAAGTAAATGGAAAAAGATATTTGATTACAGAAAATTGCTCAACTATCCGGCCATTAAAGGTATATTCCTCTTTTATGAATTTATTGCGCCTGTAATTCCACTCAGTTCAATAATATGCTTAGGAGAAGGACAAACTCCGGTTGTGAGAGCAAACTCAAAACTCAGGGATATGGTAGGAATAGACTTTTACTTTAAGTATGAAGGACTTAATCCGAGCGCTTCTTTTAAAGACAGAGGAATGGCATGTGCTTTAAGCTACATAAAATACCTTTCAGAAGAAAAAGGGCTAAAGGATATAATTGCCATATGTGCCTCTACTGGAGACACCTCTGCATCTGCTGCTCTTTATTCCTCATATCTTGGAGATAACATCAGATCTGTTGTGATACTTCCTGAAGGAAAGGTTACTGTTCAGCAGCTTTCTCAGCCACTTGGTCATGGCTCAATTGTAATAGAAGTTCCAGGGGTTTTTGATGACTGCATGAAGGTGGTAGAATATCTTTCAGAAAGATACAATGTTGCGCTTCTTAATTCTAAGAATAGCTGGAGAATACTTGGGCAGGAATCATTTTCTTTTGAGGTGGCTCAAAGCTTTGATTACGACATGAAGTCCAAGGCAGTGGTTGTTCCGATTGGAAATGCAGGAAATATAACAGCAATTATGAGCGGTTTTTTAAAGTTTTACAAGGCAGGCATTATCAATGAACTTCCAAAGATAATAGGTGTTCAATCTGAACATGCTGATCCTGTGTTTAGATACTATGAACAGGAAGAAGGAGAAAGAAGATATGTTCCTGTAAAGGTGAGACCAAGTGTGGCACAGGCAGCAATGATAGGAGATCCTGTTTCTATGCCCAGGGTTATAGAGCTGGTAAAGGAGTATGATTCCATAACTGACAAAAGAAGATTTTATGTGGTTCAGGTAAAAGAGCAGGAAATAATGGATTGCATGATCACTGCAAACAGAAACGGGAATATCGTATGTACTCAAGGAGGAGAATCCCTTGCAGGGCTTATAAGGGCAAAAGAAAAGGGATATATTTCTAAATCAGAGGTGGCGATATTAAATTCTACAGCCCATATGCTTAAGTTTATCTCTTTTCAACAGATGTATTTTGAGGATTCTTTTCCTCCTGAGTTTGAAGTGAAGCCAAAGGACGAGCTGAAAAATCAGCCTTTAAAGATTTCCCCTGAAAAAGGAAAAGATCAGTACTCTGAGTTCATAAAAGATGTGGCTGAAAAAATAGTAAAGATACTTAATTTAAAGGAGCGGTAACATGGCCAGAATAGACGATTACAAAAATGCTGCAGAGATTGCCAAAAAAGAGCTTATTCAAAAAAATCCAAAGCATATAGCTTCTATGTGTGGTGCCCATTTTGATGGAAGTTCTGCTGATAACATCAGCTTAGAGCTTGTCTTTCTGAACAAAAGAGTGCATATTACCTGGCCTGAGCTAAGGATGTTTTACAAAGATGAGGAAAGAGAACTTCCCATCCAGGAGCAGGTGCTTTTGCTTCACTATATGAAAGGGTGTCTTAATGGAGCAGAAGTTACAGGTGAGTGGATATCTTATAAGGACCTTCCGGATGGAAGATTTTATATGGATGCCTTTACAAGAAGAGCAAAGATTCCTATGCTCAGGGCATTTGGAGAAAGGCCAGAACTTCTTGTAAAGATATCAAAAGAGCTTTTTAATGCAGACGAGTACGATAAGGGAGATTATTCGGTTTTGATAAAGGCGTTTCCTTATGTGCCTGTTGTCCTGATTATATGGCAAGGGGATGAGGAGTTTCCTCCTGACGGAAGCATCCTTTTTGACAAAGGAATAGAAAAGATCTTGTCTGCAGAAGATATTGCATGGCTTTCTGGTATGATTGTCTATCCATTAGCAGGAAAAACAAAGGAGTATAGGAAATGAAAACCATTGTTGGTGTTGTAATTGGAAGCAAATCTGATCAGCAAATAGCCTTTGCCTGTACAGAGCTTTTGGATAAGCTTAATATTCCCTATGAGCTTAAGGTCATTTCTGCCCACAGGACCCCTGAGCTCGCACGAGAATATGCAGAAAATGCAGAGGCCAGAGGGATAGAGGTAATCATTGCCATGGCAGGATGGTCTGCTCATTTAGCTGGCTTTATCGCAAGCCATACCATTATTCCTGTAATAGGTGTTCCTGTAGATTCTTCCCCCCTTTCTGGCTTGGATGCCCTTCTTTCTACAGTACAGATGCCACCAGGAATTCCTGTGGCAACAGTATCCATAGGAAAGGGCGGGGCAAAGAATGCAGCAGTCCTTGCTGCTCAGATCCTTTCTATAAAATATCCTGAGATAGCAGAAA
Organism: Desulfobacterales bacterium; assembly: GCA_027064285.1. Lineage (GTDB taxonomy): Bacteria > Desulfobacterota > DSM-4660 > Desulfatiglandales > JALVZP01 > JALVZP01. The sequence goes on from JAMOPX010000095.1 coordinate 14,858, forward strand.
GGATTAAGGCATACAGAGAAGAGTTGAAAAAGGGATACAGCATTGAAACCAGAAGTGCTCAGGATTGAGGAAAAGGCAATAAAAAGGGCAGCAGAGGTGATAAAAAAAGGAGGCATTGTGGTATATCCTACAGAGACATTTTATGGTATAGGAGCAGATGCCACAAATAAACAGGCTGTGAAAAAGATATTTCAGATAAAAAAAAGAGATGAACACATGCCTATTCTTCTTATTATTGGAGATGAAAAGATGCTTTTTTCTGTGGTAGAGGAGGTACCGGAGCCTGCTTTCAGGCTTATCAAGAAATTCTGGCCAGGTCCTCTTACAATAATATTTCGAGCAAAGGAGAGCATAATCCCAATTCTTCACTCCTATACCGGAAAGATAGGGGTGAGGCTTTCTGGAAATTATGTAGCAAGACAGATTTCTTTGCTCTCTGAAGTGCCAATAACCGGAACAAGTGCAAATATATCTGGTAAACCTCCGTGCAGGACACCTCAGGAGGTGATTGATCAGCTTCATGATGTTGACCTGATACTGGATGCAGGTTGCCTTGATTCCAAGCTTGCCACTACAGTCGTGGATGTAACAGAAAGCCCTTTTAGGATCATAAGAAAAGGGGTTATATCAGAGAAAGAGATTTCAAGCTGCTTAGGAGAGGCTTTATATGCTTAAGACAAAATATTATGGAAGATTTGGGGGTGCTTTTGTTCCTGAAGTCTTGGTAGCTACATTATCAGAGCTTTCAGATGCATTTGAGAATGCAAAAAAAGACCCTGATTTTTGGCAGGAATATGAGAAAATACTCTCTGAATATTCTTGCAGACC
>JAMOPX010000096.1 GCA_027064285.1 Desulfobacterales bacterium
ATAAGCAAAGATTAAGAGATTAGCTGATTATCAGCTACAAATATCCAGATATAGGTTTAAAGCCCAAAATTCGTGCTGTGAAGCTGTTTTTGTTCAATAGAGGGCTTAGATGTGATTACAGATGAGATCTCATCTTTTGACCTCCCACGACTAAATCCATAGGATTCCCGCTTCAACGAAGGATGACTCGTAGATCTGCCCAAAGGCAGTTCCGGCGTCAGTGCCCTCTCCACGAGCGTCATTTCCCGCCAGCCCAGCGATAGAGCTTTTAAGGATAGCTAATCTTCTTTGCAGTATCACTTTTGCAGCGTTAATGTCTGCATCATCAGTGTAGTCACAGTGCACGCAGCAGAAGATTTTCCTTTTAGGCGTTCACTTTATAAATCTTCCATAAGGAACTACCAGGCAGCCATTTGTTTGTTGATGATAAAATTATATGGAAATCTCTTAAAGGCTTATTTTAAATCAGTATTGGTATTACAGATGAGGCTCTGTATTTATTGACAACAAAACATTCTTTATTTATAGAAAAAACAAAGGGCTGCATCCCTGTTTTGAAAAGCAGGAATGCAGCCCGAAACTGTTGATTTTGAATCAGCAATAGCATACCATAGGAATATGAGAGAAGCTAAACGCACCAAAGGTTGTGTCTATGAAAATTAGGAAAGGAAAACAATTTCTTATTACACTTATAGTTATCCGCAATTATGCGGATAACTATAAATTAAGCTTGGAAGAGTTAACTATTTTTCTCTAAAGGAAGGATTGTATAGCTGACGCTGAACAATCTTATTATCTGAGCTTATGCAAAGATTTTTATCTCACGAGGGAGGGATAACAGCGAATAAGGTCACTTATTATTTTAAAAAATATGGTTTCCAACTGCAAAGGATGTAGCTATGAAAAAGATAAGTAGTAAGATTTTATTTTTGTTATTAATAATACTAAGCTACCAAAAAGTAGGACTTACATTGTCTTACAAAACAAAGAAATTAGACTTAACAATTTATAATAATGGAAAAGCCTTTATTACTGAAATAAGACAAATGAATATCAAAGTAAGTGAAAAACCTTTTGAGATAATTTTTGCTGACATCCCAGAAACTATAGACCCAACATCTTTACAGATTACATCGTCTTCATCAGGGTTTAAATTGCTGGATCAAAGCTATGAATATAATCTTATAAACACAAAAAGTTTGCTTAACAAATATATAAACAAAAAACTTACACTTATTATACCAAGTTTTAGTGAAAGAAAAAAATATGTTATAAAACAGGCTGTCCTTATATCCAACAATGATAGACCGATATTTATGGTGGACAAAAAGATATATATAGGACCATATACTGCTATTATGATCCCAGACGTGCCTAAGGATTTACATCCAAGGCCTGTGTTAGTGTGTCATGTGAAAAATGATGGCCCTGAAACGCAACAGAATATAAAAGTATCCTACCTTGCAAATGATTTTGGATGGAAAACAAATTATATCCTCAAAATATCAAAAAACAGTAAATCTGCTTTTTTATCAGGTTGGTTTAGTATTACTAATAATACCAATATGACTTTTAAAAATGCTCATGTACGACTTGTTGCCGGAAATATACAGTTCATTACTAACAGTAATAGATATAGAGAAAAGAGACTATTTCTTACTGCAAAAAGGAGTTCGGAAAATTATGGAGTGAAAGAGAGAAATCTCTTTGAATATCACATATACGATATACCAAGAAATATTACTCTTAAAGAGAGGCAGACAAAACAGATAAATTTTATTCAATCTCCATCTTTTCCTGTCAAAAAGATTTTAGAAGTAGTTAGTAAAAAAGCAGACTTATATGGACATTTATATATAAATCCCGTAGAAATAAGACATCCAGATGTTTACATTGTATTCCACAATAAAAAGCAAAATGGCCTTGGCATACCTTTGCCCACAGGTGTTATAAGAGTGTATAAAGATTTTGCTGATGGTATGCAATTTATTGGTGAAGACAGAATAAAAAATATCCCAGAAAATTCAAAAGTTTTGCTTAATGTGGGGAAGGCATTTGATATAACTATAGAAAAAAGAAAAATAGACACAAAAAAGTTGGGGAAAAATATGTATGAATTAGAGTGGATGATCACTATAAAGAATGAAAAAGATAAGGCTGAGAGTATAATTATTAAAGAATATGTGCCTGGAGATTGGGAATTTGTGAAGAATCCCGCAGGATTTAAAAAGATCGCATCAAACTGGATCAGAAAAACAGTATGTGTCCCTGCCAAAGGTAAAAAGCATATAAAATACAGAGTCAGATGCAAGCTTTAATGCCTTAATTTCAGGCTAAAGCTTTTTCCAATAAGAACGAGAATCCCGTTTTATGCAAGTTACCAAAACTATTGTATAAATCACTTTATAGTGTATAATACCAAAATATTAATTAGTCGTTCACTTTATAAATTTTCCATAAGGAAATATCAGTCAGTTATTTGTTTGGTGATGATAAAATTATATGGAAATTCCTTAAAGGAGTATTTTAAAGCAGTATTGGTATTATAGGACATGACCCTAGGAGCTTATATATTTAGAAAGTGTGTGATATTAAAACGCAAAAAAATATTGCACAAAATTTGATATTTTGTGCAATATTATAATCTTTGAGAGGGAAGATATGGATAAGCTTAGGATATTGCTTACCAATGACGATGGTATTCATGCTAATGGCCTTTATTGCCTATACAATGAGCTGAAAAAGGACTATGAGGTGCGCATTGTTGCACCCTATTCAGAAATGAGTGCTGTGGGACATGCGATTACTCTGCATTCTCCTTTGAGGGTGCAGGAGATATACAGAGATGGCTCTTTCTATGGATATGCAATCACAGGAACTCCTGCTGATTGTGTCAAGATAGCTGTTCAGGAGCTATTAAAGGATGATCCTCCAGATATTGTGCTTTCAGGAATAAATTTAGGTTCAAATGTGGGGATAGATGTGCTTTATTCTGGGACAGTTTCAGCTGCAACAGAAGGAGCTTATCTTGGGATAAAGTCTGCTGCGCTTTCACTTGCCACCAGAAAAGACCCTGACTTTTCATTTGCCAGCAGATTCAGCAGGCAGGTAATAAAGTTTCTTCTAAATAATCATTTAGAAAGAGGGGTTGCACTGAATGTAAACATTCCGGCAGTTCCTGAAGAGATGATAAAAGGGGTTGTTTTTACAAGACAGGCAATAACCAGATACAGAGAGTATTTTGAAAAGAGGACAGATCCAAGAGGAAATGTATATTACTGGCTTGCAGGAGAAATAATAATAGACGAAAACGGAAGAGCAGATACAGATATAGCTGCTCTTCAGAACAACATGATTACCATAACCCCTATTAGCTGTGATATGACAAGTAATAGAGAACTGGAAAGGCTGAAAAAAGCTCAGCCCTTCCAGTGGAAGCTCTAAGATTAGCCCTGTGACAGTTTTTTCATAAATTCCAATCTTTCTTTGGCTTCTTTTTCTGCCATTTCAAATAGTTTTTCTGCCACTTCAGGAAATGTTCTGGTAAGGCTGGAGTATCTCACTTCTCCCATAAGAAATTCTCTAAAGCTCATCTTAGGATCTTTGGAATCTAAGATAAATGGATTTTTCCCTTCTGCCTTTAGTCTTGGATCATATCTGTAAAGAGTCCAATACCCAGACTCCACTGCTCTTTTTTGTTCTTCCTGGCTTTTTCCCATATTTATTCCATGATTTATACATGGAGCATAAGCAATTATAAGAGATGGGCCTGGATAGCTTTCTGCTTCTATAATCGCCTTGAGAAGCTGGTTTTTATTAGCTCCCATAGCAACAGATGCCACATATACATACCCATAAGTGATTGCCATAAGACCTAAGTCCTTTTTCTTAAATTGTTTTCCTTTGGCAGCAAACTTTGCTACTGCTCCCAATGGAGTTGATTTTGAGGACTGTCCTCCTGTATTAGAGTACACCTCAGTGTCTAAGACCAATATGTTCACATCATTTCCCATGGCAATCACATGATCCAGCCCACCATATCCAATGTCATATGCCCATCCATCTCCACCTATGATCCAGATGGACTTTTTAGTGAAAAGATCAGCCATGTCCATGATCTTGGACAGAAGCTGTTTATGTTTTTGGTTCTTATTCAGCTCTTCTTTCAGCGCCTGTTTTATTTTTTTACTCAGCTGTTTTGATGCTTCAGCATCATTTTTCTTTTCAAGCCATTCTTTAAACAGACTTTTAAGCTCTTCTGAAATCTCAATGTCTATTGCCTCTCTAACCATATCTGCCAGCTTTTCTCTTTTCTGATTTACTCCAAGTGCAATACCAAATCCAAATTCTGCATTATCTTCGAACAAAGAGTTGGCCCATGCAGGACCATGTCCTTCTTTGTTTGTAGTATAAGGAAAGGAGGGCACAGATCCACCATATATGGAGGAGCAACCTGTTGCATTAGCTATGATCATCCTGTCTCCAAAGAGCTGGGTAATAAGCTTTATATAAGGTGTCTCGCCACATCCAGCACAGGCTCCTGAAAATTCAAACAGAGGTTGTTTGAATTGACTGCCTTTTACACTAGTATAAGGCATGATATTGTCTAAAACAGGAAGTTTTGTAGAAAAAATATGGTTTTTGACTTGATCCTTCTGGGTATTCAAAGGCTTCATGATGAGTGCTTTTTTCTTTGCAGGACATATATCAGCACAATTTCCACAACCTGTACAATCCAGAACACTTACCTGTATCCTAAATTTAAGTCCTTTTAGCTCCTTTCCTACTGCATCTATTGTAACAAATCCTTCAGGTGCATCTTTTAGGTCTTCTGGTCTTGCAAGTACTGGTCTTATTGCAGCATGAGGGCATACAAATGCACACTGATTGCACTGGATGCAGTTTTCAGACTGCCACTCTGGCACATTAATGGCAATTCCTCTCTTTTCATATTTTGTTGTGCCTGTAGGAAAGACACCATCAGGTGGCATAAGACTTACAGGAAGGGTATCTCCTTTCTGCGCAAGCATAGGCCTCATAACCTTGTTTACAAACTCTGGCACTCCTTCCTCTTCTTCCAGTTTCATGTATTCCTCATGTCCTGCTGTTGCCCAGCTTTCTGGATAATCTATCTTTTGAAGAGCACCAAGAGCCTTATCTACTGCCTCTATGTTCATCTTTACTACATCTTCTCCCTTTTTCCCGTATGTCTTTACTATTGCATCTTTCATCTGCTTGATTGCCTCTTCAGGAGGAAGCACTCCAGAAATCTGAAAGAATGCTGCCTGCATAATAACATTTATCCTTCCACCCAATCCTACTTCCTGAGCTATTTTCACTGCGTCTATATTGTAGAACTTGAGTTTTTTCTGAGCTATGGTCCTTTTAATATGATCAGGAAGCATCTTTTCCATCTCTTCTAAGGTGGTCCATGGTGAGTTGAGTAAGAATATACCTTCTTCTTTTATCCCCTCTAAGATGTCATATTTATTTACAAATGAGGGATTGTGGCACGCTATAAAGTCTGCTTTTTTAACAAGATAAGGGGATTGGATCCTGTAGGGTGAAAAGCGAAGATGCGATACAGTAATCCCGCCAGATTTCCTTGCATCATATGCAAAATATCCCTGGGCATAGAGTTGGGTATTTTCTCCTATTATCTTTATAGTGTTTTTATTTGCGCCTACTGTTCCATCTGAACCAAGTCCCCAGAACTTACAGCTTATTGTTCCTTTTGGAGTGGTGTCTATTTCTTCTCCAAGTTCTAAGGAGCTGCCACTTACATCATCATTTATTCCAACAGTAAAGTGATGCTTTGGTGAATCTGATTTCAGATTGTCAAAGACTGCTTTTACCATTGCTGGTGTAAAATCTTTGCTTCCAAGTCCATACCTTCCTCCTACAATTAGAGGAGAATTTTCTATTCCAAAGAATGCTGTGCATACATCTTGATACAGGGGTTCTCCTATTGCTCCTGGAACTTTTACTCTATCTAAGACAGCTATCTTCCTTGCGCTCTTTGGCACAGCTTTGAGAAAATGCTCTTTTGAGAATGGCAGATAAAGCCTTACTTTTATAAGTCCTACCCTTTCTCCTAATTTGTTCAGGTAATTTACTGTTTCTTCTATAACATCACAGCTTGAGGCCATAGATACAATCACCCTTTCTGCTTCTGGATCTCCTACATAGTCAAACAGATTGTATTTTCTGCCCGTAACATCTCCTACTCTTTCCATTTCTTCCTGAACTATCTGCGGAATCTTAGAATAAAACGGGCTACAAGCCTCTCTATTTTGGAAGAAGATGTCAGGATTCTGGGCAGTTCCCCTTGTTTGAGGATGTTCTGGATCAAGACATCTCTTTTTGAATCTTTCTATTGCCTCATAATCTACAAGTGTTGCAATAGTGTCATAATCTAAAAGTTCTATCTTTTGTATTTCCATTGAGGTCCTGAATCCATCAAAGAAGTGCAAAAATGGTAAACTGCTTCTTATGGCAGAAAGATGCGCTACAAGAGCTAAGTCTGCTACTTCTTGCACAGAAGCAGATGCTATAAGTGAAAAACCTGTTGGTCTTACTGCATTTATATCAGAATGATCTCCAAATATGGATAGAGCATGAGTTGCAATAGCCCTTGCAGCAACATGGAATACTCCTGGAAGGAGTTCTCCAGAGATCTTGTACATATTTGGTATCATAAGAAGAAGGCCCTGTGATGCTGTAAATGTGCTTGCCAGCGTACCTGCCGCAAGCGCACCATGCACTGCACCAGCAGCTCCTGCCTCTGACTGCATTTCTACCACCTTTACTGCTTGTCCAAATACATTTTTTCTACCATGAGCTGCCCATTCATCGCAGTATTCTCCCATACTACTGGAAGGTGTAATAGGGTATATTGCTGCCACTTCACTTAATGCATAAGCAACATAGGCAGCAGCTTCATTGCCCTCAACAGTTTTTATAAACTTTCCCATAACTCCTCCTTGCTTTTTTTTGTTTTCTGATTTTTAGGGGATAACGTTCTGTTTAATATATTGTATATTGTCTTGTCAACCTCATGTTGATTTTGTTATAAAAATAAATTAACTCCTTTTTAAAAGGAAGAGAGATGAGATATATATCTACTGAAAAGATTGTTGATAAAGTAAAAGAAGCGGTTATTACTGCAAATATAGAGCTGTCTGAAGATCTGAAACAGATGCTTCATAAATCAATGGAAAAAGAGGAATCAGAAATAGGGAAGCAGATCCTTTCTCAGCTGATTAAAAATGCAGAAATAGCAAAGCAAGAAAGGATCCCTATGTGTCAGGATACAGGGATTGTTAATATAATAATAGAGATGGGTCAAGAGATAGTTGTAAAAGATGGTTCTCTTATGGATGCATTAAAAGAAGGAGTAAAAAGAGGTTATACAGAAGGATATCTGAGGAAGTCTGTATGTCATCCTATTACAAGACAGAATACCATGGATAATACCCCGCCTATTGTACATGTAGAGATTGTTCCTGGAGATAAATTTACTCTCTGGATTTTCCCAAAAGGAGGAGGTGCAGAGAATAAGAGTAGATTATATATGCTTCTTCCCACAGATGGATGGGAAGAAATAAAAAATAAGGTAATAGAAACAGTGATACAGGCAGGTGCCAGCGCATGTCCTCCACTGATTGTGGGAGTAGGAATAGGAGGAAATTTTGAGACTGCTCCTTTTTTGGCTAAAAAGGCACTTTTAAGACCACTAAGCAGTAAAAATGATGATCCTCAGATTGCCGAGATGGAGCAGGAGCTTTTGGAAGAAATAAATAAGACAGGCATTGGTCCTCAGGGAATGGGTGGCAGGATTACAGCCTTTGCTGTGCATATAAATATGATGCCATGTCATATTGCAAGTCTTCCAGTTGCTGTAAATATTCAGTGTCATTCTCATCGTGTTATAAAAATAGAATTATAGATATGGGATGTTATTATGGAGATGAGATTAGTTTACATAACTTGTGCTAGCAAATCAGAAGCAGAAAATATAGGGAAACAGATAGTGAGAGAGAGGCTTTGCGCAGCTGTAAACATAATAGACAACATGCACTCTTTTTACTGGTGGAAGGGAAAATTGGAAGAGAACAGAGAAGCTATCCTTATTGCAAAGACTAGAGAAGATCTTGTAGATGAGCTTATGGCAAGAGTAAAGGAGCTTCACAGCTATGAATGCCCGTGTATCATTGCTCTGCCAGTAGTAGATGGTGATACAGATTTTCTTGCATGGCTGAAAAAAGAGACAAGAGCCTAATCCTTAGTAGATGCTTTTTTAAAAAATGATTTTTTTAATAGGATCAAAACCACAATTCCTGCCAAAAAAAACCCTACAGCTATATTATATCTTGTCAATAAGAAAGAGACCTTTTGTTTTATCTCTTCCCAATTAGAACCTGCTTTTAATCCCAAATACATTATTGCCATGTTCCAGCTCGCACATCCTATAAATGAGGCAGTACTTACTTTCCAAAAAGAAAGCCTCATTATTCCTGCTGTTACAGACACAACTGCCCTTGCTCCTGGCAGGTACCTATTGACAAGTATTATCCAGTATCCATATCTCTTTATCCAGTCCTCTACCTTAGATATATCCTCTTCTTTAAAAAAAGGAATCCTTTTCTTTATTGACTCTAATTTTATCCCAATCCAGTAAACAAACATAAATCCTATCCAGCTACCAAAGGTGGTGCATAGATATGCACTTGTAAAGTCAATCTTTTTTTGACCTGCCAGAAATGCTCCAAATACAATTATGGTATCTCCAGGAATAGGAGGGCAGACATTTTCTGTAAATGCGCTTACAAACAAAAATGCATATATCAAAGCCAAAGGAAGATTTGATACCCAGCCTATTATTTGGTCGATTAAGTCCATTCTTTTAAGCTTTTATCTCAAAGACTTTTTGTTCTATATCTGTAATTCTTTGTGTGTGTTCGCCAATAAGATATATATCTTCCATTCCTACTACTCCTAAGTCAGGAAATACAAATTTTGGCTCAAGGGATAATACCATACCTTCCTGAAGTGGTTCTTTGAAGTGAGGAGAGATAATAGGATATTCATCTATCTCAAGTCCGATACCATGCCCTATGAATCTTACCTTTCCATCTCCAAATCCCATAAAATAGTCATCAAGTCTCCAGTCCTTGGCAATTTTAATAGCACCTTGATAAAGGCTATCACATGTAGTGCCAATCTTTGCATTTTCTGCAAAAAAATGGTGGATTTCATAAGAACACTCATGTGCTTTTTTGAGTATATCCGGCAGTTCCCCTATTACAAATGTTCTGGTCTGATCCCCTATGTATCCATTTATGCATATTCCATGATCTATTTGTATAGGCTCATTTCTGTTTATCTTTTTATAACTTGCTCCTTGTGCTATAGCAGGACTTATACCTGCTCCACCCTGAGGACTGTTCAGAAAAGAAGCTATTGCACCATCTTTTCCTGAAAGTACATGCACATACATCATCTCCTGATTCCAGCCTCTCATCCTCATCATTCCTATATGGCCTTTTTTTCTGATCAAGTAACCTAAGTATGCATCTACCTCCAGTTCTGTTATTCCTGGCTTCAGGATCTTCTGCACTTCATAGAGATTTTCATCTAATATTTGGGCTGCTTTTTTTATCTGAGCTATTTCATATTCAGACTTTATCATCCTTGTTTTTCTTATGATATGGGATACATCTGTTATTTCTGATGGTTCAAGTATCCTCTTGTACTTGAAATATATGTTTACAGGAAGCACATCCAGTTCCATACCTATTCTGTCTGTTTTTATTCCATAATCCTGAAGCACCTTTTTTATGTTAGATGGCTTTTCTGAAACAATGTTCTTCAATGGAGATTCCTGGGTTGCCCTGCTAAATGCTTTGTGAACAATCAGGATTGCCTCTCCCTCAGCAGGAATAAACAGGGTTGAATTTTGAAGTGTCCCTGAAAAATAAAATCTATCTACATTTTGCAGAATAAGTGCTCCTGAAAGTTCAAGATCCTTTAAATAATTTTGAAACCTATCAATTCTGTTATATATCTCTTGGCTTTCTATCCATGACATAACACATTCTCCCATCTTTCTAATATTGGCTTTATACTGAATTCTCCTATATGGTTTACTTTCAGAAACTCAAATGGCTCATATCTATTTCCTTGAACCCACCACTTTTTTATCTCATCTGCTGCTTCTTTTTTGAGCATCCAGTCAGATCCATATTTCTGACACAGGTGTTTTTCAAGTATTGCCTCTATGATCCATGCAATAAGGTAGTCTAAGCAATAGAATTCTGGCACAAGATCAAACAAATGACTTTCTGGCTGATAATAAAAACCAGTATATTGAGTCATGTATTCAGAATAGAGTTTGCCGTCAGATATGTCTCCACAGGAGAACATTTCATACTCTGTTAAAAACTTTGCTGCGTATCTTCTAAATATAGACAAGTCTTTTAACACCTTATAAAAATAAAGCTCATCTGCTGTCTGTCTGTCCAATCCCAGATTCCCTATCAGAAAGGGTTTTGATAGAGTGATATTTTGCATTAAAAATGCAAAGGCTTCTGATAAGATATAGTTTGTAGCCAGATCCCTATCTTCTAAGGGAAGATTGGGATCTGTAAGTGTTGCTGATATGCCATGTCCTAATTCGTGAGCTATGGTTTCGAGGTCTATCCATCCTCCAGCAGGTCTTATAACCACATATACTTCCTCTGGGATCTGCACCATAAAGGACATAGCCTGAGCACTTTTTTTTGTATTATATGTTACATCCAAATAAAGACCAGGAAGTTTGTTCGCTTCTATTTCCCATTTTTTTAAAAATTTAAGGAACACTTTTATTCCATCCTTTGGTGCAAGATAATCAAACTCTTGCATACCCAAAAGATTTATAGCATCAAATCGGGTAAGCCCTTCTAAGGATATCCCATATCTTTTTTTTACCCAATGGTGCATGAGCCTGTAGTAAAAATCATTGGTGATAGAGAGTATAGAAAGGACCGTTTGATAAAAAGAAGTATAGTTTATTCCTTTTTTTTGAGAGCAGTATTCCAAATAGTCTTTAAATCCAAGCTCCTTCGTAATAATCTCCAAAAGCATTGTCCAGTAGTTATGCACAAATGGTTTTAGAAACTTACACAGAGCTGAAACCTCTTTTTGTAATACAAGCCTTTGTGCATGGGTGCTAAGTTTTTGACAATAAGGGATAATCTCTCTGAGGTATATCTTTTTTCCATCCACATGAGCCGCAGCACCAAGCATCCATGTCCTCATCTCTGCTTCATAAGGCATAAGCTGATATTGAAGATAATGGTCAATAAGCCCATGTTTTATACATATTCTTTTTTTCTTATCTCTGATAAAAGAAGATTCCTTTATTACTTTCAGACTAAGTATGGATTCATATCCTTTGTATATAAAATCGAGTTTGAATGTAGAATAGTTTCCTATCCATGTATAGAGCGCATGCAGTTTTAATCTGCAGTTTAAGTGATGCAAAATATTCTCTAATTCTGTTATTTTTATTTTTGCAGTTTGCATTTTTTAAGAATAATGCTATTAATAATTTTTAAATTTTCAATATAAAGGAGGGAGAGCAAAATGGCAACAATTACTATTTCTCGTAGGTTTGGAGCTGGTGGAGCTACCTTAGGTTCAAGGATAGCAAAAAGGCTGGGTTATCGGTATTTGAATGATGAGCTGGTAAAGGAAGTAGCAAAACATGTAGGAGCATCTGTAAAGGATATTGCTTCCATAGAAAGAAGAAAAAAAAGACCCAGTAAGCTGATGAGCTTTTTAGAAAAGGTAGTTAAGGTAGATATTATTGAAAGAAAGAGGAAGTATAAACCTGTAGAAGTAGAAGAATATATAAATGGAATTAAAGAGGTTATACTTAAACAATATGAGCAGGGAAATTGTGTCATAATAGGAAGGGGAGGTCATTATATACTTCAAAACAAACCAAATGCAATTCATCTTTTGCTGGTAGCAAGCAAAAGATTTAGGATTAAATTTTTAATGGATAACTATGGACTGCGTGAAGATCAGGCAGAGCGGGCAATTGAAAGGGCAGATATGATAAGGTCTGATTTTCTGTATTACTTTTCTCAAAGGGAAAATCATGATGATCCTATTTTATATACTCTTTGTCTTAATATGGATCGACTCAGTTTTGATGAAGCAGAGGAATTGGTTGTAAATCTGGTTAAACAAAGGGAGAAATAAAATGCTTAATAGCACAAATGAGCTTCCACCTTGTGAGATTCTCATAAAAGCAGATGGAAAGTGGTATCATAAAGGCGCAGAGATAATAAGGAAAGACATTATAAACTTTTTCTACGAACACTTAGAGTTGGATGAAAAAGGACGGTATATAATATCATGGAGAAATGAAAAATGTATTGTAGATGTAGAAGATACTGCCTTTTTTGTCCAGAGAGTAGATAAAATAGAGGATGGATTTTTGCTTTACTTGAGTGATGGGACCCAGGAGAGGCTTGATCCTGAGACTATATATGTAGGGAAGGAAAATATACTGTATTGCAAAGTAAAAAGGGGAAAATTTCCTGCCAGGTTTTTAAGACCTGCTTATTATCAAATAGCAGATTACATAGAAGAAGAAAATGGCAGGTATTTTATAACCATAGATGGGAAAAGGTATTATTTGGAAAATGCTTAAGATCAGCATCCTATATGATAATAGAAGCAAAAGCAGAAGATTCACATATGGATGGGGATTTTCGTGTCTTATTGAAGGATTAGAGCATAATATCCTTTTTGATACAGGAGCGAGAGGGGATATTCTATTCTTTAATATGGAACAGATGGGGATTGGACTAAGTATGTTGGAACATGTATTTCTGTCCCATATTCATGGAGATCATACAGGAGGACTTGTCTCTATATTAGAGAGAAAGCCAAAGGTTACAGTATGGATACCTGACTCTTTTCCTGAGTCTGCAAAGTTTGATATTGGAAGCTACGGAGCAAGAGTAAGAGCTGTAAGCAAGGCAACCCGTCTTTTTAAGAATGTCTATTCCACTGGTGAACTTGGAAGATCTCCAAAAGAACAAGCACTTATCATAGATACAGAGTATGGGCTTATTTTGATCACAGGATGTGCCCATCCTGGAATCGCAAATATTGCTATTAAGGCAAAAAACTATCTAAATAAAGAAATATATTTAATCTTGGGCGGATTACACTTAGGAGGATATATAAAGAAAGATATAGAACATATTATAACGCTTCTGAAAGACATAGGTGTAAAGAAAATTGCTCCTTGTCATTGCACAGGTGAATATGCAATGGAACTTCTCCAGGAAGAATATAAGGAAGACTATATAGATGTAGCAGCAGGCTCTATTATCCAGCTCGAGCTTTCATCCTGAGATATGCATTTATAAAAGGATCAAGATCCCCATCCATTACCCTTTCTAAATCCCCTACTTCCAAGTTTGTTCTGTGGTCTTTCACTAATCTGTATGGATTAAATATGTAGGATCTTATCTGGTTTCCCCATGATATCTCTTTTTGAGATTCATGGAGCTGTCTCTTTTTCTCTTCCAGTTTTTTCTTTTCCATCTCATAAAGTTGTGACTTTAAAATTTTTAATGCCATTTCTTTGTTTCTGTGTTGGGATCTTTCATTCTGGCACTGAACCACAATTCCTGTAGGAATATGCACTATCCTTACTGCAGAGCTTGTGGTGTTTACATGCTGACCACCTGGCCCACTTGCCCTGAATGTGTCTATTCTTAAATCCTTCTCATTTATCTCTATCTTTATATCTGTATCTATTTCAGGATAAACAGATACAGAAGCAAAAGAGGTATGTCTTCTTCTTGTGGCATCAAATGGTGAAATCCTTACAAGTCTATGAATTCCGTGTTCTGACTTAAGCCTACCATAGGCATATGGCCCTGTAACAGTAAATGTTACGCTCTTAAGTCCTGCTTCTTCTCCGGGTAAGGAATCTATTATTTTGGTCTCCATGCCTTTATCTTCACACCATCTAAGAAACATCCTCAAAAGCATCTGCACCCAATCTTGCGCATCTGTGCCACCAGCTCCAGCATTAATAGAAACAATAGCATTTCTTGCATCATCAGGGTCTCTAAACAAAGCGCGTACTTCCATTTCTTCTATTTGTTTTTCTAAGATCCTGAGTTCTTTTGATACTTCTTGAAGAGTGGAGCTATCTTCTTCTTCTATTGCCATTTCAGTGAGCAAAGATAAATCTTCCACTTCTTTGTTCAAATTCTCCCACTGCTCTATCTTTTCTCTATTTAAAGAAAGGGTTTTGGAGATCTTAGAGATTTCTTCCTGACTCTTTTCCCAAAAAGAAGGGGAAGACATTATCTCTTCTAATCTTTTTGTTTCATTTTTCAGGTTAGCTAAGTCAAAGATACTCCTTTATTTCTTTTATCTTTTTCTTCAGCTCATTGATCTTTTGAATCAGATCGTCCATAATTTACACTCCCTTTGTTTTTTAGTTATTTTAAATTATTTCTCTATTATTTCAAGGATGGCTATTAAGCTCTTGTCAGCTATTATAATGGATGTAAAAGAAATAGGGGAATCAGATTTGTTGGTTACTTTTTTTTCAAAAGAAAAAGGAAAGCTCATAGGTATTGCAAAAGGGGCTAAACGAAGTAAACGCAGATTTTTTAATTGCCTTGATCTGTTCTGTCTCGTTTCTATGGAGTTGGAACTGAAAAAGAATAAAGATATTTGTTTTCTTCATTCATGTAAATTGATCGAGTCTTTTGCTAATATAAGGGAAAGTTATACATGTTTTGTAATAGCCAGTTATATAATAGAACTTGCGAATCTCCTGTTTCCAGTGGGAGTTTCAGATGAGGTCATGTTTGATCTTATAAGCAAATCTTTTGTGCTTTTGCACAAAAGGTTTGCTCCTGAGAAGGTTCTCATTAATTATGAGGCTAAAGCAATGTCAATAAGTGGGTATAGAATAAACTTAGAGAAATGTCAGGTATGTGGAAGAACATATAGAGGAGAGGGAAGCGGGGCATTCTTGGTATATAAAGGAGGAATAACCTGCCTCAGGTGTATAAGAAACCCCGCCAACCTTATTATTATGCAACCTGAGGAAATAAAGATACTGCGCCTGCTTCAATCCTCTTCCTTTGAGATATCTCATATAGATATAGAATTAAATCCTTCTATGTTAAGAAGAATAAGAAATATCCTCCAAATGCACATATCTTACATACTTGGGACAAGACTTAAGACAAAGAAATTCATTGACTCTCTTTTCCCATCTGTTCAAGCTGTCTGAGGATCTGGGCGTTTTTTTGGATTCTTTTCATATACTTTTTTAGATTCTCCTTGTTAGGCTTCCTTTTATTTTTCCTGATTGCTTTGGTCTTTTTAGTTTTGGATGCCATCTTTTTATCTCCTCCTTATTCCTTTTACAGGCCTATCTATGTATCCTAATATACACTTTTTATCAACTGTTTTTCCCTTCCTTAGGACTTAGAGCAGGTATTCATTCTGACTACCAGATGTATCAAAATATAGTTAAATTATTACATATCTGGTAATCAGAAGAATCAACCCTGCTTAAAAGCGAACTACTACTCCTTATCCCTATGAGGGACTCAGGAGAT
>JAMOPX010000097.1 GCA_027064285.1 Desulfobacterales bacterium
GAGCTGCCAGAGGGTGAGGCAGAGCTCTTAGGGGATAGTGTTTTTATATTAGATAAATTTGGAAATGTAACAAATGTACAGGCAGAAAATACATGTTGCTGTTCATCTGAAATTTTTTCTTTCAGCAAATGTTGTACCAAAACAGATAAGAACAACAAAGAAGGGGGAATACTATGAGCACAAAGTCTGAAACTCTTTCAACAAGCACTATACCAAAAAGTGGTTGCCTTATTTGTGGAGCACCAATAGTGTATTTTCAAGAGTCTATAGAAGTTAGTTGTGTTTTTTGCCAAAGAAAGTTTATGACAAACAGCCTCTGTGAAAATGGACACTTTGTATGTGATGATTGTCACAAAGGTGAAGCAATAAATGTCATAGAAAACATTTGCTTAACCACTAATGAGACAGATATGATAAAGTTTTTGCAAATAATCAGAAGCCACCCCAGAATTCCTATGCATGGTCCAGAACATCATGTATTGGTGCCAGGAATTATACTAAGCACATACAGAAATCTGGGTGGAGATGTAACTGATTCTATGATAGTAGAAGGTATAAAAAGAGGAAATACTGTCTCAGGTGGACATTGCGCCTTTATGGGAGTATGTGGAGCTGCTGTTGGAGTAGGGATTGCTTTTAGTATTATATTTAGAGCAAATCCTCTTACTCCAAAGGAAAGAAAGATTGCTCAAAATGCAACCCTTGAAGCATTAAAAGACATAGCAAAATTTAAGGCAGCACGGTGTTGTCAAAGAGATTCTTATTTAGCTCTAAGGAAAGCAAAAGAGCTTTCTAAGAAATATCTGGATATAGAACTTAAGGCTGAGTATGAATTAAAGTGTCAGCAAAAAGAGCTTAATCAGGAATGCATTGGCAGGGCGTGTCCTCTTTACTAAACTGTCTCATACTGTTTGGGCGATATCCTGAACCTGGAAGGGTAAAAACAAGGCTTATTCCATATCTTGGGCCTGCCGGAGCTGCTCAGCTTCAAAAGTCCTTAACAGAAAAAACGATTCATACTGCAAGAGCTGTTTCTTATCTTGCAGATGTTTACTTCTTTTATAAAGGTGGCTCTAAAAAACAGCTTAAAAGATGGCTTGGAAGGGATATATTTTATATTCGCCAATCAGGCCAGCACTTGGGAGAGAGGATGAAAAATGCTTTTTTAAGTGCACAGAGTAAAGGCTACAAAAAGGCAGTTCTTATAGGAACTGACATCCCCGATATAAACCCAAATCATATAGAAAGGGCATTTCATGAACTTGAAAGAAAAGGACTTGTAATTGGTCCGAGTGATGATGGAGGATATTGGCTGATAGGAATGCATCTTGAAAGGCCTTTGTTGGATATATTTGACGGAGTGGAATGGGGAACCGAGAAAGTCCTTTTTCAAACTGTTGATATTATAAAAAGAGAAAAGAGGGCTTTTCAGCTTATCGACACACTTGCTGATATAGATACCATCCAAGATATAGAAAAGACTGGGCTGAAAATTCCAACACCATATATATCTGTGATAATTCCAACCTTAAATGAAGAAAGATACATAAGAAGAGCTATAAGGAGTGTAAAGTGCAAAGATGCTGAAATAATAGTTGTGGATGGGGGTAGTAGAGACAGAACAAAAGAGATAGCAGAATTGGAAGGCGCTCAGGTCTTGGAATCTGATAAAGGAAGAGCAATTCAGCAAAATACAGGAGCAAAAATAGCAAAGGGAGAGGTACTTCTTTTCTTGCACGCAGATACAGTACTGCCAGAAGGATATGTAAATGATATATTTGCTACATTTATGGAGTCAGGCTGTTTTGTTGGTGCGTTTAGATTTAAAACAGATATGAAAACCCTTTTTATGAGGATAATAGAGTTTGTAGCTAATTTAAGAGCGAGATATCTTGGTCTTCCTTACGGAGATCAAGCCATTTTTATGAAAAAGGAATTTTTTAGAAAAATCGGGGGATTCCCATTAATATCTATAGCAGAAGATCTATACTTGATGTATAGAATATCAAAAATGGGAAAGGTAAAAATTATTTCTAAAAATGCTCTTACATCTTCCAGAAAATGGCAAAAATATGGTATAATTAATATTACTTATTTTCACTGGAAAATCTTTTTGAGTTTTTTCTTTGAGAGAACAAAAAAGGAATCAACTATCAGAAGATAGAGCTAAGCATCATCAACCTCCCGAGGATATAGGGTTTTATATTTTATACAATATCTTTAAAAAAACTAAAGAAGTCTAAAATGAAATCCTTACTTACCGAAAAAGACAAGATTCAACTTAAAAAGCTTAACATAAGAGAATAAGATATGGCATGGCAGATAGCCATGTTCAAAAAGGGAACCCCATATGTGCAGATTATAAGACCATGTACTGTAGGAGACGGAATCATAAAACTGTCAGAAAAAGAAGCAAGCGATTTTGCTGGGCTATATGAAAAAAGGCATCAAATTTAAAAAAAATAAAATTTGTACCTGTGGCACTTGTCAAGAAAATTGTGTCTAAACATTATTGTCATCTGTCTCAAATCTTGTTGTAAATTCTGCATTCAATATATGGGAGACCGAAGCTATTTTGTAATAAGTTGGTTTTCTCCATTTGCCAAAATGAAGCTCTTTGATCAATATACCAAGCTTTTAGATCATCCATAGAGTGGAAATAGCCGCCGCTTATAGATTTAGCAAGATTGGTTGAGGATATAGAGGGTCTCACCTCATAGGGATATTTTAGGAAAGCAAGATATTTTTCTTTCTTGCTTATAAGCCTGTCAGCAATTGAAGGGCTGGTTCTTGATATCTTCTCACATGCTTCATCGAACAGCTCACTTCCAAGTTCATAGCTATGAGAATTTTTGATAGCCTTCATATAGCTGTAAAAAAACTTATATTCTTCTGCTGATAGTTCTTTTTTAAGGTTTCTCAAAAGATGGACTGTACAGATTTGATCATCTGTGTGAGGAAAGAAAGTATTTACAAGATTACTAAGCCCAGGAAAGTCATCATGTA
>JAMOPX010000098.1 GCA_027064285.1 Desulfobacterales bacterium
TTTATAAACTGACCTTACGCAAAAGTTTTTATCTCACGAGGGAGAAACAACAGCGAATGCGGTATTGGGACAAAATGGTTTTTCGTCTGCTCCAAGTCTCTTGGACTGGTCTTTTTTGTGACTTATCTGCGGAGGATACCTGTCCCCTCCGCATTCCCGTCACTCAACTGGTAATCAAATATGCTTACCAATGGGCAAGGAACTATCAGTTAGCCATTGGTATAAAAGTCTAGATCCTATAAAATGATTCTAATTTGTTTCTCATCAAGAATTGCTGAGAATTGCTGGTAATTCTTGACTTTTTTACAAAATATAGTTTATTATAACTATAAAGCGGGTATAGCTCAGGTGGTAGAGCACAAGCTTCCCAAGCTTGGGGTCGCGGGTTCGAGTCCCGTTACCCGCTTAAAATAGGAGGTCCATAAGGCGGGCCGAAGCCCGCTTTTTTATTACCTTATTTATTAAAGGTTTATATTAACTGCTATGGATAAAAAGAAGCACAAAGAGCTTCTTGAAAAATTAAATCTTTTGCTTGAATCAGTGATTCAAGACTTAGGGTACGAACTTTTAGACATAGAGTATCTTATGGAGAGAGGAAAGTGGGTGCTGAGGGTATATATAGATAAAGAAGGAGGAGTCAGTATAAACGATTGCGTTCTGGTTACTAAGGAGATAAGTCCTATTTTAGATGTAGAAGATCCTATAGAGAACTCCTATGTTTTGGAGGTTTCTTCTCCTGGTCTGAATCGTCCTCTTACAAAAGAAAAGCATTTTCTGTGGGCAGTAGGAAAAAAGGTAAAGATAAGAACAGAGATACCTGTAGAGGGGCGCAAGAATTTTACAGGGCTTTTGGAGGATTATAAAGATGGAATTGTCTATATAAATGTGGATGGTCAGCTTTTTTCTTTAGATTTTGAAAACATAGAAAAAGCTAATTTAATATACGAAATTGATAAATCTATATTTAAATAAACAGAGGTAGTGTCTATGGCTACAGAATTGATGAGAATTATTGAACAGGTAAGTCGTCAAAGAGGTGTGGACAAAAGCGTTTTGATAAAGGCTATAGAAGATGCTGTTAGAGTAGCGGTTAGAAAGAGATTTGGTCCTAATCATGATATAGAAGTGAGTTTCAATGAAGAACTGGGAGAAGTGGAGGTATTTGAGTTTAAGGATGTGGTAGAAAATGTTATAGATCCAGATAGGCAGATATCTCTTAAAGAAGCATTAGAATTAGATCCAGAGGTCCAAATAGGAGATAGCCTTGGAGTAAAGATGGACACAAACACCTTGGGACGCATAGCGGCGCAGGCTGCAAAGCAAGTGATAATGCAGAGATTTAGGGAAGCTGAAAGAGACATTATATATGATGACTTTAAGGATAGAAAAGGTGAGATTGTAAATGGTATTGTGCAAAGAATTGAGAGAGGTTCTATCATAGTAAACCTGGGAAGGACAGAAGCAGAACTTCCTCCTGAAGAACAAATGCCAAATGAATCCTATAAGCAGGGAGACAGGATCAGAGGCTATATTATAGAGGTAAAACACTACAGTAGAGGACCCCAGATTATACTTTCCAGAACTCATCCTGATTTTGTAAAGGTTCTTTTTGAAAATGAGGTGCCAGAGATTACAGAAGGAATCGTAGAAATTGTTGAAGTAGCAAGAGAGCCTGGAAGCAGAAGCAAGATAGCTGTAAGGTCAAAGGATCCAGATGTTGATCCTGTAGGTGCATGTGTGGGTCTGAAGGGAAGAAGGGTGCAGGCAGTAGTTCAGGAATTAAGAGGAGAAAAGATAGATATTGTTCCTTGGTCTCCTGATCCTGCAAAGTTTGTATGCAATGCATTAGCACCTGCAGAGATAGTAAGGGTGATAGTAGATGAAGCAAACAAGTCGATGGAAGTAGTGGTGCCAGATGATCAGTTATCTCTTGCCATAGGTAAGAAAGGACAAAATGTTAGATTAGCTGCTAGATTAACAGGTTGGAACTTAGATGTAATAAGTGAATCAAGATACAATCAGGCTCTCAAAAAGGGCTTTGAGTCACTGCTGAGTTTGGAACATGTTGATTTAAAGTTAGCTACAGATCTTTATGACAAAGGATATGGATCTGCTTTTGAACTTGCTACCGCAGATGAAGAAGCTCTTCTTAAGATAGAAGGGATGACACCAGAAAAGGCAAAACTGATTATTGAAGAAGCAAAAGAATATGTGGCCAGAAAAGAACAGGAGGAATCAGAAACTGGTACAGAGGAAAAAGCTGTTCAATAGATGAGCAAGGGTAAAGGTCATATACCTATAAGAACATGTGTGGTGTGTGGTACAAAGAAGCCAAAGGTTGAATTGATAAGGTTGACGGCAGATGATTCTGGTTTTGTAAGAAGAGATGATAAAGGTAAGTTAGGAGGAAGAGGTGCTTATGTTTGTCCAAATGAGAAATGTTTAAGAGAGCTCATAAAAAAGCCTCGATTGCTTTGTAGGGCCCTGAGAAAAGAGAATATAAAATTTGTTGAACCCATAGGGGGAATATATGAGCAAGACAAGGGTGTATGAACTGGCAAGAGAACTTAATATGGACAGTAAAGAATTGGTGCAGAAGCTTCAAAAGGCTGGCATAAATGTAAAAAGTTATATGAGCACCTTGGATGAATTTGAGTTGTCCAGGGCCAGGAAGCTTATGACAGGGTCACCTTCTGAATCCAAAGTAATGGTTGAGGAGAAAAGAATATCTAAGAGGGTAATAAGGAGAAGAAGGGTAAGAACCACTCCTTCACCTCAAGAGAAGGTGATAAAAAAAGAAGCCAAGTTAGAAGAGAAAAGAGAAGAGAAACAGAGAGAAAAAGTAATATCAAAGGAAATAAAAGAAGAGAAAAAAGTAGAAGAACAGCAAAGAATAAAAGTAAAGGAAAAGATAGAAGAGGAGCAAAAGCCAGAGGAAATAGAAGAAAAAGAACTACAAAAAGAACTACAAAAAGAAGTAAAAGAAGTAAAAGAAGAGAAGTTAGAAGAGAAAGAGCAAATAAAATTAGAACAAGCAGAGCCAAAAGAACAACCTGAAGAAGCAGTTCAGGAGGCAGTAGAAGAGGAAAAGAAAATAGAGCCGCAACAACAGGTAGAAAAGCCAAAGGTTATAGCTTCAGAGGTCTCAGAGGTTATAGAAGAAGAAAAGGAGAAAGAAAAAGAGGAGAAAGAAAAAGAAAAAGAGCTTAAAAAGAAAAAGAAAGAAAAGAAAAAAGCCAAGAAAAAAGATCTTATTCCAACAAAGGAATATAAAAAACTTAAAAAAGAGATATATGAAAGAGAAGATCTTTATGATGAAGAATATATAACAAGAAAAAAACTGAAGCCTGTTCAAAAGTTCAAGAAAAAAGAGGTAAAGAAAAAACCTGAGGATCTAAAAAAGCCTCAGATTACTGTTCCTAAACAAGGAAAGAGAAAAATAAAAGTACAAGAGTATGTTACTATATCAGAGCTAGCCAAATCCATGGGGGTGAAAGCATCTGAACTTATAAAAAAGCTCTTAAATATGGGGGTTGTTGCAACTATTAATCAAGCAATAGACTTTGATACTGCTTCACTTGTGGCAGATGAGTTTGGTTATGAATTAGAGCTGGATACTTTTAAAGAGGAAGATCTTATAGAAGAAATAGAAGACAAACCAGAAGATCTCAAACCCAGACCTCCTGTGGTCACGATTATGGGACATGTGGATCATGGAAAGACCACTCTTTTGGACTACATAAGGCATTCCAACATAACTGAACAAGAGGTCGGAGGAATTACTCAACACATAGGTGCGTACTATGTGGAGACAGAGGAGGGGGATATCGTATTTTTGGATACCCCTGGTCATGAAGCTTTTACTGAGATGAGGGCAAGGGGTGCACAAGTTACTGATATAATTGTGCTTGTGGTGGCTGCTGATGATGGTGTTATGCCCCAAACAAAAGAGGCCATAAATCATGCAAAGGCAGCTAATATACCGATTGTGGTAGCTATAAATAAGATAGATAAGCCCGGTGCTAAGGCAGATATGGTAAAAAGACAGCTTGCAGAACTTGGACTTTTGCCTGAGGATTGGGGTGGAGATACACTTGTGGCAGAGGTTTCAGCAAAGACAGGCCATGGAGTTGATGATCTATTGAGCCTTATACTCCTGCAAGCAGAAATATTAGAGCTTAAGGCAAATCCAAACAGGCCTGCTAAGGGAACTGTAATAGAGTCTAAGCTTGACAGAACAAAAGGACCTGTGGCTACTGTTTTGATAAAAACTGGGACACTGAAGAAAGGTGATCCTTTTGTATGTGGAGAACATTACGGAAGGGTCAGGGCAATGGTGGATCATCAGGGCAGGAGAATGAACAGTGCGGGTCCTTCCATGCCAGTTGAGATCTATGGAATCTCTGGGGTTCCTACTCCCGGTGATGATTTTGTGGTGGTAAAAAATGAGAAGATAGCAAAAGAAATAGTAGAACACAGAAAGAAAAAGAAGGCCGAGGCAGGTGCCAAAAAGGGAACTGTAAGCTTAGAAGATCTTTACGCAAAGATCCAGAAGGGAGAACTTAAGGAGTTAAATCTTATCATAAAAGCAGATGTGCATGGATCCTTAGAGGCACTTGAAAAGGCTATATCAGAATTAGGCACAGAAGATATAAAAGTCTCTATAATCCACTCTGGAATAGGGGCAATCACAGAATCAGATGTAATGCTTGCTTCTGCCTCCCATGCAATTATTATAGGATTTAATGTAAGGGCAGTAGGTAGAGTAAAGGATCTTGCTGAGAAAGAAAAGGTAGATATAAGATACTATAATGTCATATATGATGTCATAGATGATATAAAAAAGGCAATGGAGGGGCTCTTAGAGCCAGAATTTAAAGAGAACATAATAGGTCATGCTGAAGTAAAGCAGACCTTTAAGATTCCAAAGGTGGGTACAGTAGCTGGCTGTTTTGTGAGTGATGGTCGTGTAGAAAGAAATGCAAGAGTAAGGGTTTTAAGAGATGGTGTGGTAGTATATGAAGGAAAAATAGGTTCTCTTAAAAGATATAAAGAGGATGTGAAGGAAGTGCCCACGGGATATGAATGTGGTGTTGGCATAGAAGGTTTTAATGATATAAAAGAAGGCGATATTCTGGAAATATACAACATTGAACAGGTTCAGCCAGAAATATAGAGATGTTTGTAGGGACATTAAGGGTAGAATTTTATCTGCCTGATAATAGGTCCTTAAAAGGAAAAAGGAAAATTGTAAAAAGCATGGTGGATAAAGTAAGGCACAGGTTTAATGTGTCTATTGCAGAGATAGGCTCTAATGATAACTGGCAAAAGATAGAACTGGGAATAAGCTTTGTTGGGAATGATAAAAGACATATAGATTCGTCCTTAGCAAAAGTGCTTTCCTATTTGGACTCTCTTTATCTTGCTCAATTGATGAACAGCAAGATGGAGATTATCCATATCTAACAAGAATCAGGAGTAATTATGATGCTGTCGTATAAAAGAGCAAAAAGGGTGGGAGATAATATCTTAAAAGAAATTGCTAATCTATTATTATTTAAAGTAAGAGATCCAAGGGTAAAAGGAGTTACTGTTACTGGAATACATCTCAGTGATGACCTAAGACATGCAAAGGTCTATTACAGTGTAATGGGAAATACAGATGATGTGAAAACTGCTCAAGCAGGTTTGGATAGTGCAAAAGGTTTTATCAAACGAGAAATAGGGATTAGAATGGAGCTAAGATATGTGCCAGATATCATGTTTGTATATGATCCTTCACTAAAATGGAGTAGTAAAATAGATGAGATAAGCAAGCAAATAAAAGGACAAAGTGAGGTAGAAACATAAAGAGATGGAAGCGGAAATTGATCAAATCGCTAATCTGCTTTTGCAAAAAGACAGTTTTCTTATTCTTACACATAAAAATCCTGACTTAGATGGAATAGGCTCTATGATAGCTCTGGGAACTGCCCTTAAGAATAAGGGTAAAAAGGTGACTCTTTTTACTGAAGAGAAGTTAGAGCCTCCTCTGGGGAATATAAAAGGCGCTGACCTGATTTCAAGTGATGTACCAAAGGGTAAATTTTCAGCTACGCTTGTATTAGATTGTAGTGATTTAAACAGACTGGGAAAGGCCAAAGATATTGCTTTATCAAACAGACCACTGATAAGCATAGATCATCATGAAACAAATGACCATTTTGCAGATGTTAATCTTGTGGTTCCTGATAGCTCTTCTACAGGAGAGCTTGTGTATAAGGTGATAAAAAAGGCAGGTCTTCATATTGATCAATTATCTGCAGAAGCTCTGTTTGCTGCCATCCAGGCAGATACAGGTTGTTTCAAATATGAAAACACGACCTCCACAGCCTTTTCCATAGCTGCTGAGCTATTAAAATATGGGGTTAGCCCCTGGGATGTGTACAGAAACACCAATGAGCAGTACACACTTTCTTTATTAAAGCTTTTAGAACTTTCTCTTGGCACAATAGAGCTTCACCATGATGGTAAGCTTAGCATAATGAGTATTACTCTCAATATGATAAAAACTGTGGGAGCCTATCCTGGAGACAGCGAAAGATTTGTCAGCTATCCCAGATTTATTGTAGGAGTAGAGGTAGCTGCTCTTATAAGGCAAGTAGCAGAGGAGGAATATAAATTTAGCCTCAGGTCTAATGGCGAGGTAAATGTGGCTCAGCTTGCTGCTATCTTTGGTGGTGGAGGACATGCAAAGGCTGCTGGTTTTGAATGTAAAGGGGAGCTTTCTGAATTAAAAAGAAAATTCATCAAAGAGGTTGGTAACTTTTTAAAATAAAATGGATGGGATTCTGCTTGTGGACAAAAAAAAGGGAGACACTTCTACAAAAACTCTCAATAAGATAAAAAGACTGCTTAAACCAAAAAAGATTGGACATGCAGGCACGCTCGATCCTTTTGCAACTGGTCTTCTGATACTTCTCATTAATCAAGGGACAAAGCTGTTTAATCTTATTATGTCAAAGGAAAAGGTTTATCATGCAGTTATATTGCTGGGAAAAGAAACAGACACCTTAGATTGCACAGGAAAGGTTATAAAAGAAAAACATGTTCCTGATTTGTCCAAGGATGAGATAGGTATTAAATTAAATCGTTTTTTAGGGACAATTGAACAGGAACCTCCTGCTTTTTCTGCTATTAAAAAAGGGGGAGTAAGGGCATATAAACTTGCAAGAAAAGGGATAAAAATAGAATTAAAAAAGAGAAAAGTGCATATATATGAAATAAACATTATTTCATGGAATAAGCCAGAATTAAAAATAGAAGTAAGATGTTCTCCGGGAACTTATATAAGGGCCTTAGCAAGAGATATAGCCATTGCACTCGGCACAGTGGGACATCTCAAGGATCTCAGGAGAATATCTTGTGGTCCTTTCTATGTAAAGGATGCTATAAAGATAGATGATAATTTAAGCAGGGAGTTACTGGAACAGAAGATAATCCCTCTTGTAGAAGCACTTTCTGATCTGGAGACCATATATGTAGATGAAAATATGGCCTGGAGGCTGAGAAACGGGGTTCAGCCGCGTTTAAAAAGAAAGGATCTCAAGAGAGGATATGTAAAATTTGTAAAAGAAGATGAGCTTGTCGCAATTGCTCAGGTAAACGAAAATGGTAATATAAAGCTTGAAAGAATATTTAATTAAAAATATAATTGAATTTTTAGCTATAAATGTTTACAGGAGGATTTGAACATGACATTTACGAGTGAGCAGAAAAGAGAAATAATTGAGCAATTTAAGCTTCATGATAAGGATACTGGTTCCCCAGAGGTTCAGATTGCCCTTTTAACCTACAGAATAAAGCATCTTACAGAACATTTGAAGGTGCATAAGAAAGATCATCATTCTAGAAGAGGACTTATGATGCTTGTAGGAAAAAGAAGAAGATTGCTTAATTATCTGAAAGATGTAGATTTTGATAGATATCAAAATCTTATTAGGGCATTAGGTCTAAGAAAATAAAAAAATAAAGAAAAGAGGATAAGAATCATGGTAAAGAGTTGTTCTTTAGAGTTAAATGGTAGAACTCTAAATATAGAAACAGGCCGTATTGCAAAACAGGCTAATGGATCTGTGGTGGTTAGTTTTGGGGAGACAGTAGTGCTTGTTACTGTTGTTGCTTCTGATGAGCTAAGAGAGGGCATTGATTTCCTTCCCCTTACAGTAGAATATCAAGAGATGTCATATGCAGGGGGAAGGATACCTGGAAATTTTTTTAGAAGAGATATTGGAAGGCCTGCTGACAGAGAAATAATTGCTGCTCGTCTTATAGACAGACCTCTAAGGCCTTTATTTCCAGATAACTACAAAAATGAAACCCAGATAATCGCTACTGTGCTGTCTACTGATAAAGAACATGAGGCAGATGTATTGGCACTTGTAGGTGCATCTGCTGCTCTTGAGATTTCTGATATACCTTTTTCTGGTCCTGTTGCAGGAGTAAGAGTTGGAAGGGTAGATGGCGAGTTTGTAATCAATCCTACTATAAGCCAGCAGGAACAGAGCGATATAAACATAGTGGTTGCTGGTAATAGAGATGGAATAGTGATGGTGGAGGGTGGATCAAAGTTTGTATCAGAGTCAGAGCTTATAGATGCTATTCTTTATGGATATCAGATGCTTCAGCCCTTCCTTGATATTCAGGAAGAGATGAAAATGGCAGTTGGAAAAGAAAAGTTCCAGATCCCTGAAAAAGAGGTGGATGAAGAGCTTATAAAAAGGGTGAAAGAGCTGGCTGATCCCGGGTTAAGAGAGGTTCTTAATACCGCCAGCAAAAAGCAACGTGCTATGAAAAGAAAAGAGCTTAGAAAAGAGATTATTGAAAAACTCAGCACAGAGTATGAGGGCAGGGAAGCAGAAATAAAAGAGATAATCCAGGATCTTGAAAAAGATATGATGAGAAAGATGATCTTGGAAGAGGGTAGAAGAATAGATGGTAGATCCTTTATTGATATAAGGCCAATAGAGTGTCAGATAGGAGTGCTTCCGAGGGTTCATGGCTCTGCTCTTTTTACTAGAGGAGAAACCCAGGCGTTGGTGCTAACTACTCTTGGAACAGAGTGGGATGAGCAGAGGATGGAATCCATCTATGGCGATTACTTTATGTCATTTATGTTTCATTACAACTTCCCACCATATTCCGTGGGTGAGGTAAAAAGGCTTACAGGCCCAAGCAGAAGAGAGATAGGCCATGGAGAACTGGCAAGAAGAGCGCTTGAGCCTGTAGTTCCTGATAAAGAGCAATTTCAATATTGTATAAGGGTGGTATCAGAGATTCTGGAATCTAATGGTTCTTCCTCTATGGCAAGTGTCTGTGGAGGAAGCCTTTCTCTTATGGATGCAGGAGTTCCTATAAAGGAGCATGTAGCAGGTGTTGCTATGGGTCTGATAAGTGATGGACAAAAAATAGAGGTTCTTACTGACATCATAGGGGATGAAGATCACTATGGAGATATGGATTTCAAGGTAGCCGGAACAGAGGAGGGCATTACAGCTATTCAGATGGATATAAAGATAAAAGACATAAGCCGTGAGGTATTGGAAAGAGCATTAAAGCAGGCAAAAGAGGCAAGGCTCTTTATACTGGATAAGATGAAAAAGACCATTGCAAGGCCAAGAGCACAGGTGTCTGAATACGCACCTGTTATGAGCACCATAAAGATAGCTCCATACCAGGTAAAAACTCTTATTGGACCGGGTGGAAGAACAGTAAGGGAGATTTCGGCTGAAACAGGCACTCGTATATATGCAGAAGATGACGGAACAGTGCATATCTCATCTCCTGATCGGCAGAGTGCAGAGACAGCAATAAAAAAGATAAAGGATCTATTCAGAGAAGTGGAAGTGGGACAGACCTATATTGGAAAGGTAACCCGGATACTTGATTTTGGCGCAATAGTGGAGTTGTTCCCAGGAAAAGAAGGAATGATTCATATATCCCAGCTGGATCCAAAAAGGGTAAACAAGGTATCTGATGTTCTTAAAGAAGGGGATGAAGTAGAGGTTAAGGTCATAGGATTTGACGAATACGGAAGGATAAGGCTTTCCAGAAAGGCGGTATTAGAGGAAAAGATGGAAGATGTCTCACAATAGCTATCAAAAGACTAAGTTAGAAAATGGCTTAAAGATTGTGTCAGAGACTGTAGAGTATGCTCGTTCTATATGCGTAGGTATATGGGTAGATGCTGGATCAAGGGATGAGAAAAAGGAAGAAAATGGGATTTCTCACTTTATTGAACATATGAGTTTTAAGGGCACAAAGAACAGGACAGCAGTTCAGATTGCAAAAGAGCTGGATGCCATAGGTGGTATGTCCAATGCCTTTACAGGCAAAGAAAACACCTGTTTTCATGCTAAGGTCTTAGGAAGGCATTTTTCTGTGGCCGCTGATGTGTTAAGTGATATATTTCTGAATTCTGTTTATTCTCCTGAAGATATTGAAAAGGAAAGATGGATCATACTTCAGGAAATAAAGATGCAGGAGGACAGTCCAGAGGAATATATACATGATCTTTTTCAAAGGATTTTCTGGAAAGACCATCCCATTGGTATGCCCATTCTTGGGACAAAAGAATCCGTGATGAGCATAGACAGAGAAAAGATAATAAACTACATCAATACCCATTATTCTCCTAAGAATGTGATAATCTCAGCTGCTGGTGCGGTAAGTCATGATGATGTGCTTAAGTATTTTTTACCCATGTTTGAGAAGATCCCTGCATCTGATATTGATCCAAAAAGGTTTCCACCAGCTCCTTATTTTGATGTATCTGTAAATTACAGAGATCTGGAACAGGTCCACATATGCTTAGGTGTAGAATCTGTGTCTATCAAAGACCAGAGAAGATTTGCTGTAAGTGTACTGAACAGTATTCTGGGCGGCAATATGAGCTCAAGGCTCTTTCAGGAGATAAGAGAAAAGCAAGGGCTTGCCTATTCAGTATATAGTTTTATGGGATCTTATTCAGATACTGGTTTCTTAGGAATTTATGTGGCTTGTGATGCAAGGCATGTAAATAATGTGCTACTTACCATAAACAGAGAAATAAAAAAGCTGTTTCAAGGAGATATTTCGCAGAGCGATGTAGATTCTGCAAAGGAGTATTTAGTTGGAGGTATTTATCTTGCATCTGAAAGTATTGAGAATAGAATGATCAGGATAGCAAGGAATGAACTGATATTTGGTCGTTATATCCCTTATGAAGAAACAGTATCAAATGTAGAAGAGGTGAGCTTAGATGATGTAATAGGTGTTGCTGAGATGCTGTTTAAAGACAAGCAGTTTGCCCTTGTTACTCTTGGGCCTATTAAAGAAGAGGAGCTGGATCTAAGTTTGCTAAGTTTTTAATAAGGAGGAAAGATTATGTCAAGAGTATGCGAGATATGTGGAAAAAGACCACAGGTAGGACACAATGTGAGTCATGCCAGAAACAGGACAAAAAGAAGATGGCTTCCAAATCTTCAAAGGGTAAGGGCTGTGCTTCCAAATGGGCAGGTAAAAAGGATCAGAGTGTGCACAAAGTGTCTAAAGGCAGGAAAAGTGGTAAAACCTCCTATAAAATAGGATTTTATTTATATTCTTTTGGCAGATATAATGTCTTTTATCCTTTTTATTGAACGGATCACTTCATTGAGGTGGTCCAGATTTTTTACTTCAACAGTAAAAAAGGCTATACCTTTGTTATCAGCAGTGCTGTCTACATTTGCGCTTATAATATTTGCCTCTTTTTTTGCTATGGCAGCGCTTATGTCTGCAAGCATTCCCATCTTATTTATGCTCAACACCATGAGCTTGGCAGGATAAGTTTGTTCATCTGTGCTTTCCCATGTTACATCTATTAATCTGATTGGATCTGCCTCTTTTATGCTCTTACAGTCATACCTATGTATGGTTATACCTTTTCCCCTTGTTATAAAACCTATTACAGGATCTCCCGGTATAGGATAACAGCACTTTGCAAGATGGACCACAATATCATCTAAGCCTTTTATTTTTATGCCTTTGGTTTCTGTTTTCTTTTTTCTGATCTTATTAACTAATTTGGTTACAAGTCTCAAAGGAGACTCTTTTATGTGCAGCTTTTGTTTTATCTTTCCAATAACCTGATTTGCTGAAATGCTACCTATTCCTATCTGTGCATAGAGATCTTCTACAGACTGAAGAGACATTTCAGCTGCAATAGAAGTAAGAATCTCTTCCTTATTACCTAATTTTATATGTTCCTGCGAAATGGCCTTTTCCAGCATCTCCTTTCCAAGACTTATGCTCTTTTCTCTTTCATGTCTTCTAAGCCACTGCCTTATCTTAGATCTTGCTCTTGGGGTTTTGACAAAAGTGAGCCAATCCTTGCTGGGATGCTGCTTTGAAGAAGTGATTATCTCTACTACTGAACCACTTTTTAGTTTGTAATCTAATGGAACTAATCTTCCATCCACTTTTGCAGCTACACATCTGTCTCCTATGTCTGAGTGGATGCTATATGCAAAATCTACTGGAGTTGCACCTTTTGGAAAGCTTTTTACCTCCCCTTTTGGGGTAAACACATATACTTCTTCTGGAAAGAGATTCAGATTCATCTTTACATTTTCTAAAAATTCTCTGGAATCACTAAGATGCTGCTGAGATTCTTCTATTATCTGTCTCAACCATGAAAATATCTTTTCATCTGCTTCTTTAGTGCCTTTTCCTTCTTTGTACTTCCAGTGAGCTGCAATTCCTTCTTCAGCAATTCTGTCCATCTCCCATGTTCTTATCTGGATCTCCATCTTTTGGCCATAAGGTCCTATTACAGTGGTATGAAGAGACTGATACATATTTTCCTTAGGAAGTGAGATATAATCTTTAAATCTCCCCGGAACCTGTTTCCATATAGAGTGGACTACGCCGAGTGTTTCATAGCATTCTCTTACAGAATCTACTATAACCCTGAATCCTATTATATCATGGAGTTGATCCACAGGGATGTTTTTGCTCATTACCTTTCTGTAGATGCTGTAGAGATGTTTTTGCCTTCCTTTTATATGTGCTTTTATCCCTGCTTTTGTAAGCTCTTTTTCTAATATCTCTTTTACTTCTTTTATGAATCTTTCCTGCTCTTCCTTTCTTTGAGCAATAGCATTTTTTATCTTTTCATACATCTCTGGATCTAAATAATAAAAGCATAGATCTTCAAGTTCTGCTTTCAGCCAATATATGCCAAGTCTTCCTGCTAAGGGAGCATATATATCTAAGGTCTCCTGAGCTATAATTTTTTGCTTTTCAGGCTTCTGAAAACCCAATGTTCTCATGTTATGGAGTCTGTCAGCAAGCTTTACAAGCACTACCCTTATGTCAGATGCCATAGCAAGTATCATCTTTCTTATGTTTTCTGCCTGCTTCTGCTCTCTGCTTGAAAATCTTATCTTACTTATCTTTGTCACCCCTTTTACAATGTTGCATACCTGCTCTCCAAAAAGTCTTGTAAGCTCCTCTTCTGTAGCAGATGTATCTTCTAAGGTGTCATGAAGAAGACCAGCAGCCACACACACCTCATCCATCTTCATCTTTGTAAGAAGATATGCTACTTCCAAAGGATGGGACAGATATGGCTCTCCAGAAAGCCTTACCTGCCCCTGATGTGCCTTTGCTGAATAAACATAGGCCTTTTCCACAAGGCGAACATCTGCCTTTGGATGATAGCTTAAAAGGCTCTCTATTATATCATTTAAGCGAATCATAAAGCTCTTTTACCTTATTTATTACGATTTCTGGAACAGAACTCAGAGGAATCAGCTCTTTTTCCTTTTCTGACCTGAGCTTAAGTTCAAGTTTTTGTTCCTTGAGTGCTTTTTTTCCAACAGTAACTCTTATGGGAATTCCTATAAGATCTGCATCATTAAATTTTACTCCTGCCCTTTCATCTCTGTCATCTATGATCACATCAATACCTGCTTCTAAGAGTTTATGATAAATCTTTTCAGCTTCTTTCACAACATCTGCATCATTCATCTGAACAGGAAGAACAATCACCTCAAATGGTGCAATTGAGATAGGAAATATAATTCCGTTTTCATCATGGCTCTGCTCAATAGCTGCTGCAACACATCTTCCTATGCCTATGCCATAGCATCCCATAACAAATGGTTTTTCTTTTCCATCTTTGTCAGTAAATGTTGCATTCATGGCTTTGCTATACTTTGTTCCAAGCTTAAATATATGTCCTACTTCTATTCCTCTCTTAAACAGAATATCGTTTCCACATCTTGGGCATCTGTCCTGAGGTGTTATAAACCTGATATCAGCAAAGGTATCCACTTGAAAATCCCTTCCAATGTTCACATTTATGAGATGCTTGTCTTTTTTGTTCGCACCTGTAACAAAGTTTTTCATTCCTTTTATAGAATGATCTGCCACAATTTTTATTTTAAGCCCTACAGGACCTGCAAAACCAACTGGCGCGCCTGTGATCTCCTGAACTATTTCCTCGTCTGCCAGCCTTATCTGTTCTGCTCCAAAAAGATTTCTAAGCTTTATCTCATTTAGTTCATGATCTCCTCTTACAAGTGCTGCAACAGGTTTTTCATCAACCAAGCATATAAGTGTCTTTACAAGTTTTTTGGGGCTTACATTAAGAAAACTGCTTACTTCTTCAATGCTTTTTATATCTGGGGTATCTACTTCCTGCATCGGAAGCTCAGGCTCATCCTGAAATTCTGCAATCTCTGATACTTCAGCTTTTTCTAAGTTTGCAGCGTATCCGCACTTTTCACACACAACTATCTGATCCTCTCCTGTATCTGCCAGAACCATAAACTCATGTGAATAAGAACCACCAATTGTTCCTGTATC
This sequence comes from Desulfobacterales bacterium, assembly GCA_027064285.1. GTDB lineage: Bacteria > Desulfobacterota > DSM-4660 > Desulfatiglandales > JALVZP01 > JALVZP01. The sequence goes on from JAMOPX010000098.1 coordinate 14,869, forward strand.
TGCCTCTACCATACTGAACCTAAAGCCACATCTTTTAAATATCCTGTGATATGTCTCTTTCATTATCTCATAGCTTTTGTTTGCGCCTTCCTCATCTGCATCAAAGCTGTATGCATCTTTCATGATAAATTCTCTGCATCTCATTATTCCGAATCTGGGTCTTATCTCATCCCTGAACTTTGTCTGTATCTGATAAAAGTTTACAGGAAGCTGTTTGTATGAGTGTATCTCGTTTCTTACTATAGCAGTTATCACTTCTTCATGTGTTGGACCAAGACAGGCATCCCTTCCGTATCTGTCTTTAAATCTCAAAAGCTCTTTCCCGTAGTAATCCCATCTTCCACTCTCCTTCCAAAGCTCTGCTGGCTGAAAAGCAGGCATAAGAAGCTCTATTGCACCTGCTCTGTTCATTTCATCCCTTACAATGTTTTCCACCTTTCTTATGCACCTAAGCCCCAAAGGAAGATATGTGTAAATGCCTGTTGTGATCTTTCTTATCATTCCTGCTCTGAGCATAAGCTTGTGGCTTATTACCTCTGCTTCAGAAGGATCTTCTTTGTATGTGGGAATAAAATACTTTGTGTATCTCATCTTCTCATCTCCTGCTCCATTCTTTTTACTTCCTGAATAAGGGTTTGTGCTAAAAGATGTTCTGGCACTTTTTTCAAAAGCTT
>JAMOPX010000099.1 GCA_027064285.1 Desulfobacterales bacterium
GTGTTTTAAAGCTATCAGGGAGTTTACTTACAAAATTAAAATAAGATTCGCCATTTTCTGAAAGAGGAGTGGAATTAACATGAAAAGAGGGTCTCTTAAAAGGACGTCCTACCTCAGAAAAATGTACATTTAAGCTCATCCCCAGCTTACGAGATATTGGCAAATTTTGCAGACGTTTTTTAAATTTAGCACTTTCTGCTATCTCAGGCTTTCCCCATGCTTCAAGAGGAATCTCCCATGTAAGTGAATTTCCATTGGGTCTTGATTTAATAACAATTTCCTTTAAAGCGTCTATTACTTTATCCTGAAGTTCTAAAATAAGAACCTCTAACTTTATCCCTCCATCAATGGTTAATTTCTTCTTACAACCGTTTTTCTCTAAAATTCTTTCATTCTTCTTAAGAGGATATTCTCTCGGGGTTTTAACCTTGGATACTTTGTATTCCTCAAGCCAGAAATGGAGATTTGGTAAATTTAGTTTACCATTGTTGCTATGCCATCTGTTAATCCCTTCTGCTAAACCTGTTAGACGGAACAAGGGGTCTAACCGTCTTAGAGGAGCATAAGAGCTACTTAAGTCATCAAAGTTTGAAGCCACCATCATGGCAAACTTCTCTCCAATTTCATCCCTTTTCTTCGGGGAACTAATAACCTCGGTCTTCACTGTAATTCTCAACCTATCAACTATAGCCACACCTCTTCTTACTCCTACAAAAGATTCCTCTTTGGAAGGAACAAACCAAAAACGGCTGGTAATCTCGTTTTCCTTTCCTGTTTTTTCCCATTCCTCAAAAGACATATCAAAATAAGACTTTACCCCCCATATATCTGTGCGAAGTTTTCCAAGTCCCATTTTCTTCAAAACTATATCTGCCTCAAGTAGGTCTTTTCCAAATTTGGTATTTTCTATCCCCCCCTCAAACCTCACTATTTGCTTTCCGGTCTTAGCTGTCTCATTGGTTCTATCAATACTAACAAGAGGAGGAGTTTTGTACTTTAGTATCGCCCGCATAGCCACTACAAAATCGTCAAGGCTTATTTTCTGATCCCCATTGGTAACCTCACCAACAAGGATTAAATCTTTTTTTTCTTCGTCATAAACTATTGCAAGAGGACGCGTAATTCCTCCCAGATAGATTACTTCACGGTTTATCCTCCCGCTTTTAATCCGCTTTTCTGCTTGTTTCAGGGAATAGCCAACAAACTGTTTTGCCTCTGCTAAGTGAAAGAAAAATAAAATGAAAAAGATTAATAATACAAAAGTTTTACTTCTAATTCTTATATTCATTTTGCTTACCTTTTAACTCTGAAGTTAAAAGAAGTTTTTTAGATTTCAGGCCATAAAAAAGTCCGTAATATTCTTTAAAAGGCCAATAACCTTCATCCCAATTTATTTCAGCCATGCTTATCTCTACACCACCCGGAAAGTTAGCAGGAGTTGTAATGGAATGATTCATAAAAGGTTGATATCTTCCTTTAATCTGATTTGCAAAGTCGCTATGAATTTGACTCCAATCCTCAGTTAAGTCTGTTATAGCAGAACCTATTGTACCAACAACAGATATAACATCACCGATTTCTGGTCCATCACCACCACGAGCAAGGAAACCACCAATAGCAGTCACAACATTAAATGTAAATTCTAGTCTTCTTTCAGCTGGCTGAATTTTTTCATTATATGTGCCTACTCTATTAATCTCGTTAAGAGAATAACTTTTAATCTCAGGATGTTGAATGTAGAACTTATCTATTTTCTTTATACCAAACTCCTGGTAGATCGCTTCCATTCTTTCAACATGTCTATTTCCAGCAAAATTTGCCAAATACTGATTAAAAGGTATCCACTTATTTTCTCTTAAGGTCTTACTTAACTTACCCCACATATCTGCGCTAGCAGCCAACTCCTCATATTTCTTACTAAAAGTCGTTCCAGCATTTTTAGCTTCTACCATCAATTTGTTAAAATTTATACCTGAAATACGTGCTGCATATCTGACTTCATTATGTAACATCAAATTCTTTACGACATCACAACATGCTTTTTCAATTCCTAATTTAAGATCTTTCTTTGCTTTTTTAATGTTTTCTTTGTCGTTCAGAACCAGCCTTACCAACCCCCTCCCATGAAAAGCCAGAGCAAAATCTGGTGAAATCTCAAGGGCTCTGGTAAAGTGATTTATGGCTCCCTCGGCGCCATCCTTTTTCTGTATATTTAAAAAGCCCAAGTTACAATAGGCATCGGCTAAAGGAGCTTTTGCTTTCTTACTGGCTTTGTAAAAATCTAATCGAGCCCTGTCCACATCCCCTTTTGTCGCATAGACTATTCCTCTGGCATTTAAAACAAGAGCGTTTTCAGGTTCAATTTCTAAAGCCTTATTAAAGGCCTCAAGAGCGGCATCCAATTTCTCAAGCCTTGCAAGGGCATCGCCACGGAGATAGTAGGCCACCGCACTTTTAGGGTGCCTCTTTAGGAAATTTTCAGTCCACTTATTCCACCTTTTTAGTTCCTCTTCCGAAATCACGCTTAGAAAAAGACAGAGTGATTCGTTATTTTTGTTTAAAGCCAAATCTGCATGTGCTTTAATCAAGCGTAGTACGGGAGAATTGGTTTTAGTATTAACAGATTTTAATATCTCGCTAACCTTATTCCATTCTTGCTTGACCAAAATACTTTCAACATTCTTTAAATCCCTTTCTGAAGCAAAGGTAATAATTGGTATAAAAATCAGGATTAGTGAAATTAATGTTTTTAATACGTTCTTCTTACGCATCTTTTTCTCCTCCTTTATAAATTTGTTGTTTATTTATCTTGCAAATTAAGTTCCAAGTTTTTTACAATTATTTAATTCCTGAAAAAACGTATAAAAATTGGTAATTTGGCATCTTTAAGGTATTTTATTCAGATTAAGAAAGTGTAAAAATTTTTATTTAAGCTAAAATAAGTGTTAAAAATTTTTACAAACATGACTCAGACACCGAACAACACCATTAGCC
>JAMOPX010000100.1 GCA_027064285.1 Desulfobacterales bacterium
TTTGCTACATCTGCGACCTTTTCTCCTTCATAAAGCTGGATAAGTTTTACTCCTTGAGTATTCCTGCTCATCTCAGAAATATCCTTTATCTTTATCCTTATTATCTTGCCCTGATCTGTGATAAGCATCACTTCATCTGTATCTCTGACATAACCAGCATACACAACAGGACCATTTCTGTTAGTAACTTTTACTGTAATTAAACCTTTACCACCTCTTCCTTGCACTCTGTACTCTTTAACTTTTGTTCTCTTTCCGTAACCATTTTCAGTAACAATAAGTATGTCTCCTTCATCTCCTTTTATTGCTTCCATGGAAACAACCCTATCTTCTTTATCCATCCTCATTCCTATTACCCCAGAGGCAATTCTGCCCATTTCTGACACCTCTTTACTTGGAAAGCGAATAGATTTTCCAAATTTGGTGGTCAGAAATATATCCTCATCTTTTATGGCCTGAACACCTATTAGCTTATCCCCTTCTTTTATCTTTATGGCCTGAAGTCCTGCAGATGTGATTTTGCTAAAAAGACTTAGCCTTGTCTTCTTTATTATCCCTTTAGCAGTGACCATAACAAGGTATCTGTCCTCTGAAAAATCCCTTACAGGTAATACATGAGCGATGTTTTCACCTTTCCTCAGCTTGAGCAGATTGACTATCGCTTTACCCTTAGAGGCTCTTCCTTCTTCAGGAATTTCATAAACCTTTTTACAATACACCCTTCCCATATTAGTAAAGAACAAAAGTGTGTCATGTGAAAGTGCAAGGAATATATGCTCTATAAAGTCATCACCTTTTGCCTTTGCCCCTATAAGACCTCTTCCTCCTCTTTTTTGAGCCTTATAAAGTGTTACAGGTGTCCGCTTTATATATCCCCTATGGCTTATGGTAACCACCATTTCTTCATCTGCTATTAGATCTTCTGTGTCTATATCCGCATATTCATCCTCTAATATGTGTGTTCTTCTTTTATCTTCATATGCCTCTTTTATTTTTCTGGTTTCCTCTTTTATTATCTCCAAGATAAGCTTTGGATTAGAAAGGATCTCTTTGTACCGTCCTATATTTTTTATTAACTGCTGATATTCGTTATCTATCTTATCTCTTTCAAGTCCTGTAAGTCTTTGCAGTGTCATATCCAGAATTGCCTGTGCCTGTGCAGAACTCAGATTTAACTCTTTGATAAGCCATGCCTTTGCCTCTTTTGGATCAGAAGAACTTCTTATAAGCTTTATAACTCTGTCCAGTTCAGCTAATGCCTTTTTAAGGCCTTCCAAGATATGGGCTCTTTGCTCTGCCTTTTTTAGATCATAAAGGGTTCTTCTTCTTATTACCTCTCTTCTATGCAGGATGAATTGTTCTATTATCTGCTTGAGATTCAAAATCTCTGGTCTTCCATTTACAATAGCAAGCAGGATAATTCCAAAAGAGATCTCCATCTGAGTGAACTTAAAAAGTCTATTCATTATTACCTGAGAGTTAGCATCTTTTTTGAGCTCTATAACAATTCTTATGCCTTCTTTATTAGACTCATCCCTTATTTCTGTTATTCCTTCTATCTTCTTTTCTTTAACAAGTTCTCCTATCCTTTCTAAAAGACGGGTTTTATTTACCTGATAAGGGATTTCAGAAATAACAATCACATCCCTTTTCTTTCCTGTTTCTATAAATGCCTTTGCCCTTACCTTTATTATACCTTTACCAGTTTTGTAAGCCTCTTTTATTCCACTTTTTCCTATTATGAACCCTGCTGTTGGAAAATCAGGTCCAGGTATGATTTTAATCAGTTCATCTATGCTGACTCCTGGATCATCTATTACTTTTATTACTGCATCACATACTTCGGATAGATTATGAGGTGGGATATTGGTTGCCATTCCTACAGCAATACCTGAAGAGCCATTTATCAGGAGATTGGGTATGGTGGTAGGAAGCACCACAGGTTCCATAAGAGAGCCATCATAATTAGGCACAAAATCGACTGTCTCTTTTTCTATATCTGTTAAAAAGTCCTTTGCAATAGAAGTCATCCTGACTTCTGTGTATCTCATAGCTGCTGGAGGATCTCCGTCTATGGAACCAAAGTTTCCCTGGCCATCTATAAGAGGATATCTCATAGAAAAGTCCTGTGCCATCCTTACAATGGCATCATACACTGCTGTATCTCCATGAGGATGATATTTTCCTATGACATCACCTACTATTCTTGCAGACTTTTTATAAGGTCTATCTGGAAAGTTTTTTAACTCATACATGCTATAGAGTATTCTTCTATGTACAGGTTTTAATCCATCTCTTATATCTGGTAGAGCTCTCCCTACTATAACGCTCATAGAGTATTCTAAGTAAGATCTCTTTACTTCCTCTTCTATGCTTACTTCTTCAATATTATTATTGTCTTCTTTTTTAATCTGTTCCATTTACAAAACGCCTCCATAGAGAAGAATTAAGAAGCCACTACAGCCGCCATTTGGAATATGGGAAGATACATGGCTATTATGATACTACCTATGCTTCCTCCTAAGAAAACCATTAGCATAGGCTCTATTAAAGAACTTAAGGCATCTACAGAAGCATCCACTTCGTCCTCATAAAAGTCTGCTATCTTCTCTAACATACTATCAAGCGCACCGGTAGTCTCGCCAACAGCGATCATCTGTACCACCATGGGAGGAAAAAGCTCATGTTCTGAGAGAAGTTCTGCTATAGTGAATCCTTCAGCAACTCCTGACTTTACATCCAACACTGCCTCCTCTACTACAGCATTTCCTGCTGTCCTAGATACTATGTCTAAGGCATCTAAGATAGGCACTCCACTTTTTACCATTGTACTCAAAGTCCTTGAGAATCTTGCAATAGCACTCTTTCTTAAAAGGTCTCCAAATAAAGGAAGTTTCAATGCTATGGCATCTGTATATTTTTTACCCTTATAGGTTTTTCTGATCTGTTTCAGGAGAACAAAGAAGCCAATAACCGAACCTACGATGTAGTGTATCTTTGACTTTACAAAATGACTGAAGTTCACCACCATTTGAGTTGGAAGAGGTAAGGGCATATCTGCCTCAGCAAACATTTTCTCAAAAACAGGAATCACAAAAACCATAATAATTGCCAACACAATAATAGCTATTATTATTACCACTATAGGATAAGTGAGCGCACCTTTTATCTGGGATTTTAGTTTTTCCAGCTTTTCCAAGTATGCTGCAAGCCTTTGAAGGGTTACCTCCAAAATTCCACCTGTCTCTCCAGCAGAAACAAGACTTACATATAACCTGTCAAACACGTTTGGATGTTTTGAAAGCGCCTCTCCTAAGCTAAGCCCTTCTTGAACATCTTTTACTACCTCTTTTAAAATACGTCTGAATGTTTTGTTTTCACTTTGCTCAGAAAGTATTGTAAGCCCCTGCACTATGGGAAGTCCTGAATCTATCATGGTAGAAAACTGCCTCGTAAATATCACTATATCCTTTGTCTTTACCTTAGGCTGAAGAAAAGATATGTTTTCAAATATATCCTTAGGCTGTTCTTTTATTTTTACAACTTTCAGTCTTCTTCTTCGAAGCTGAGCTCTTACTATCCTCTCATTTGCAGCTTCTAACTCCCCTTTTATTATTTTCCCTCTTGGTGTTTCCGCTACCCATTTATAAACAGGCATTTTGTTTTCCAAAAAGATTTTATGATACTATGCCATGGATTTGGTATATTGTCAAAAGTAGGCTTTAACCTCTTGTCTCTTGATTTTTCATGTTTAATAAAATATGCTTCACTTTCATGAAAGATAGTTTGCTTAAGTTAGTGTTTTTCTTTTTGTTTGTCTTCTCTTCCCACGTTCTTAATGCAGCTCCATTTGTAAAAGTTATTACAGTAAAGAAAAAAGAGCTGAATTATTCAAAAGAATATGTAGGACATGTAGAGTCCATAAGAAGTATTGATATAAAACCCAGGGTTGAAGGATATTTAGAAGAGGTAAGGTTCAAAGAGGGAAGTTATGTAAAAAAAGGACAGACCTTATATGTGATTGAGCAAGCACCTTATATAGCAGAGCTGGACTTGGCAAAAGCAAAGCTGGAAGAAGCAAAGGCTCATTTATTTAAGGCCAAGCAAAGAGTGAAAAGACTTTGTTCAGCAATGCCTGAAAGTATTTCTAAAACAGATATGGACAATGCATTGGCAGACCTTATGCTTGCCAAGGCAGAAGTATTAGAAGCAAAAGCAAGGGTAAAAGAGGCCAAGATATATCTTGGATATACTATAATAAAAGCTCCTATAAGTGGTCTTGTAGGAAAGTCCTTTGTAAAGGAAGGCAATCTGGTTGGTCCTCAAACAGGACCGCTCTGCAGGATCTTTCAAGTAGAACCAATCAGGGTGGTATATTCCATAAGTGAGACTGATCTTGATCAGCTGAGGCTATCTTTAAAGCATCAACTCAGGGTAAAGATAAGGCTTTCTGATAAAAGTATCTACCCTATGGATGGAGAAATAGACTTTGTAGACAATAATGTGGACATAAAAACCGCAACCATTTCTATATGGGCAATCTTTCCAAATCCTAAACACATATTACTTCCCGGAATGTTTGTAACAGCTATTCCTATAGTCAGGTATAAAAAAAGCACGATTCTTATTCCTCAGAGATCTGTATTGGAAGACAAAAAAGGTCATTACGTGCTTGTGGTAGATAAAGAGAATAAGGTGCAGGTAAAAAGAATAACAATAGGAAGAATGCTGAAAAATGAATGGGAGATAGTTTCCGGATTATCTGAAGGAGAAAGGATAATTGTCGAAGGAATACTAAAGGTAAGACCTGGTCAGGTGGTTAAAATAAAAGAGTAGTTTCAATATGATTTCCCGCATCTTTATAAAAAGGCCCAGGCTTGCCGCTGTTATATCCATTGTGATTACACTGCTGGGTATTATAGCCATATTTAAGATTCCTGTGGCTCAATATCCAGATATTACTCCACCAATAATAGCGGTTAGTGCATATTATCCAGGTGCGGATGCTCAGACAGTTGCGGAAACAGTGGCAGCACCTATAGAAGAAGAAGTAAATGGTGTGGACAACATGCTATACATGTCCTCTACATGTGGAGATGACGGGACATATGTGCTTAATGTTACCTTTGCGGTTGGCACTAATCCTGATATTGACCAGGTTAACCTGCAAAACAGACTTCAGCTTGCTATTCCAAGATTACCAAAAGAGGTGGTGGATATAGGACTGGATGTAAGGAAAAGATCTTCTTCTATAATGGCTGCCATTAGTTTTTACTCTGTTTCTGGAAAGAAAGACATGCTTTTTCTAAGCAATTATGTAAGCAGGTACATCAGAGATAGTCTTATAAGATTAAGAGGAATAAGCGATGTTGTTATATTTGGAGAAAAAGAATATAGCATGAGGGTATGGATTGATCCTAACAGACTTTCATCTATGGGGATTAGTGTTTCAGAGGTGATAGAGGCCATAAGAGAGCAGAACATACAGGCTGCAATCGGTTCCATAGGTTCTGTACCTATAAGAGAGGATCAGCAGGTTCAATTTACCTTAAGGGCAAAAGGAAGGCTTAAAGATGTGAAAGAGTTTAAGAATATAGTTATAAAAAGCTCTATCAAGAAAGGAAGAATCGTGAGACTGAAAGATGTGGCAAGAGTTGAGCTTGGAGCAAGGTCATACAGCCATCAATCTATACTAAATGGTGTGCCAGCAGTAACCATTGCCTTATACAGGATGCCGGGAGCAAATGCGCTCCAGACCATGAAGGAAGTTAGAGAGGAATTAAAAAGGCTTTCTCGCAGAATGCCAGAGGATATGAGATATAAGATCATATTGGATACTACCAAGTATGTTAAAGCTGCTGTCCGTGAAATAGAATCTACCCTTTTAATCACCTTTATTCTGGTAATTACCGTGGTATTCCTGTTTCTTCAGAATATCAAAGCCACATTTGTTCCTACAGCGGCTGTTCCTGTTTCCATAATAGGCACCTTTATTATACTTCTTGCGATCCACTATAGTGCAAATACCATATCTCTTTTTGCTCTTGTACTTGCTATAGGACTTGTAGTGGATGATGCGATTGTAGTGGTAGAAAATGTTTACAGAATAATGGAAGAAGAAGGCTTAGGAAGAGAAGAAGCAACTGTTAAAGCGATGGAGCAGGTAACAGGTCCTATTATTTCTACTACATTGGTCTTACTTGCTGTTTTTGTCCCAGTTGGATTTATTCCTGGAATTCCTGGAAAGCTTTACAGACAGTTTGCCTTTAGTATATGCATATCTGTGCTCATATCTACTGTATGTGCTTTGAGTCTTAGTCCTGCACTTTGTGCAACAATATTAAAGAGTTCTTCTCAAAGTCAAAGACGTTTCTTTGAGCTTTTTAATCGGTCTTTAAACAAAGCAAGACTGGTATATCTGAGCATATCCAAGTGGCTAATAAGGCATATCTATGTGATGATAATCTTGTTTGTACTGATATTAGTATCGGGTTATCTTATATTTTCGAATCTTTCTTTCAGCTTTCTACCTTTAGAAGATCAGGGATATTTCTTTTTAAATATCCAGCTTCCTGAAAGTGCTTCTCTGACGCGAACTACCAAGGTAGTAGAAGAAGTAAGCAGAAAGATCAAAGCAATAAAAGGGATTAGTGATGTCATAGGGGTAAGTGGATTTAGTCTTTTAAGCGGAAATGGAGACAATCTTGGTTTTGGAGTGGTAATACTTGAGCCATGGGATAAGAGAAAATCCTTTGATCTACATGTATTTTCTATTATGTCAAAAGTACAAAAGATACTTTCTTCTATATTTACTGCTGACATATTTGTGTTTCCTCCACCTGTTATACTTGGGCTTGGAAAAACAGGAGGTTTTGACCTGAGATTAGAGGCAACAGAAGGTCAATCTGCCCAAGAGCTTGCATCAGTCATAAGAGCTGTTGTCCTTGAGGCAAATAAAAGCCCTGTTTTAACGAGGGTTTTCAGTACTTATAGGGCCAATACCCCCCAGATATTTATCCAGCTTGATAGAACAAAAGCACAGCTACTCAATGTGCCCGTGGCTAAGATATATCAAAACCTTAAGGCATATTTTGGCTCTGTTTATGTTAATGATTTTAATCTGTTCGGAAGGGTATATGAAGTAAAGATCCAAGCAGATGCAAAATATAGGGATGAGCTAAAGGATATAAGAGAACTCTATGTTAGATCAAATAATGGTAATTTAGTTCTATTAGAAAGTCTTGTAAAGCTAAAGCATATGCTTGCTTCTCCTTTTGTTTACAGGTATAACCAGTTTCCAAGCGCCAGAATAAATGGTGAAGCGCAAAGGGGATACGGATCTGGGGATGCAATGAAAGAAATGGAAAAAATATTAAATAAAGTGCTTCCAAAAGGTTATTCCTATGAGTGGTCTTCTATGTCTTTTCAGGAAAAGAGAGCAAGCGGACAGGTGCTGATAATATTCTTATTTGCTTTGTTATTTGGCTACCTATTTCTGGTAGCTCAGTATGAGAGCTGGACTGTCCCACTTTCTATTATTCTTTATGTCCCAATTTCCAGTTTTGGTGCGCTCTTAGGTATATACTTGCTTCACCTGAACTTGAGCATATATGCACAGATAGGACTTGTCCTGTTGGTGGGACTTTCTACAAAGAATGCCATCCTTATTGTGGAATTTGCCAAGAGTAAAAGACAAGAGGGAATTTCCACCTTTGAAGCTGCTATAGAAGGTGCAAGAATACGCTTCAGACCAGTTCTTATGACGGCTTTTACCTTTATTCTTGGGGTCCTGCCTCTTCTTTTTGCAAAGGGTGCTGGTGCTATGAGCAGAATACACATAGGAGTAACTGTGTTTTTTGGAATGCTTGTGGCAACACTGTTTGGTATATTCTTTATTCCCGGACTCTACTACCTGATCCAAAGCATAGTGGATAAGGTCAAAGAAAAGAAATGAAAAGTTTTTTTATTATCTTCATTATTCTGCCATTTTTATCCTGTACTGTAGGGCCTGAATATAAACCTGTCAGAGTTAAAGTTCCGAATAAATGGTATTCAGAACATATTATAAAAGAAGGCGGTATTTTAGTGTCCAATAAAAAGCATTTGGAAGAGGTTAAGAACTGGTGGAAAAAATTAAATGATTCCTGCTTAGACAGCCTTATTGATCAAGCAATAAAAGGAAACTTAGATATAAAGGTTGCTTTGGCAAGGCTTAAAGAAGAAAGAGCTTTAAGAGGTCGTGAAAAGGCAAGGCTTTTCCCCTATTTTGATACAAATGGATCTGTTGTCAGAAAAAGGATAAGCGAGACAGGAAAAACCTCAGATCTATACTCCCTGAGTATCGATGCAAGCTGGGAAGCAGATATATTTGGAGGTATAAGAAGATCTATTCAAGAGGCAGAAGCCCGACTTTTGGCAGCAAAAGAAGGATTAAAGGATGTCATTGTTTCTCTTCTTGCAGAAGTGGCAATAAACTATATAGAACTCAGGACATATCAGGCAAGACTCAATGCAGTGCTCGCAAATGTAAAGGCGCAGGAGGAAATTTATAAATTGAATCTCTCCAGATATAAAGCAGGCCTCATAGATGAACTCTATGTACAGCAATCTAAATATGTGCTGGAAAGCACTAAGGCACAGATTCCGTCTCTTCAGGAAGGGATAGAAAAAGCAAAGAATAGAATTGCAGTGCTTTTGGGTAAAAATCCGGGAGATGTAAGTAAGGAGCTGGATATATTTAAGCCTATCCCTACTCCTCCTGTAAAGATAGTCATAGGGATTCCTGCCAATACCATTAGAAATAGACCAGATGTAAGAAGAGCAGAGATGAACCTGATAGCAGCAACTGCTGCGGTTGGAAAGGCAAAAGCAGAACTTTATCCTCAGGTTCAGCTATCTGGTAGTATTGGTCTTGAAAGCATCTCAAAAGGAGATCTGTTTAAATGGGCAAGTAGGACATGGAGCTTGGCTACAAATATCACTTGGAAGATATTTCATGCAGGAGAGCTCAGGCAAAATGTAAAGGTATACACAGAAAGACAAGAACAGGCTCTATACGAATATCAAAATATTGTACTCAATGCTATTGAAGAGGTAAGAGATGCTATAATTGCTTATGTAAAAGAGCAAAAAAGACTCTATGCCTTAAAAAAGGCTGTAGAAGCTGCAAAAAAAAGCTATGAACTTGCCTTAGACAGATACAGGGCTGGAATCTCTGATTTTATAGATGTGCTGGATGCAGAAAGATCCCTTCAGTCTTTTCAAGATCAGCTCTCTGTAAGCAAAGGAATGGTAGCCACAAATCTTGTCAGGATTTATAAAGCACTTGGAGGAGGTTCACATACACCATTGACCCTCTCTCGACTTTAGTCGAGGGATTCCCGCTTCAATGAGGGATGACTCGTAGCAATATCACTTTCGCAGCGTTAATGTCTGCATCATCAGTGTAGCCACCATGTAGACAGCAGAAGCTCCTTCTGGGATCTACTTTTAGAGATATCTGCCCATACTGCCTGCACTTGTATTCAAGCATTCTGATAAAGGTGCTCCATGCTAAATCTATTATACCAATACTGGTTTAAAATAATCCTTTAAAAAAATTTCCATGTAATCTTATTCCCTGCAAGAAGTCAGTGGGTGATAGTTCCCTACTCGAAAATTTATAAGGTGAATGAATAAATTGATATTATTTCGTGGTATTTTGTGATTATAAATTAAGGTTGAAAAGATGTTGACATATAATAGTTTGTTTTGTTAAAGGAGTCACAACACTGATGCGGAAGCAAAAATTATAGTTATTCGCATAATAACAGTTTTTTCGTATTTCCATAACTATAATAAACTATAATAAAGGAGGGAGGTTAGATATGGAGAAGGAGAAGTTGGGCTTGAGAGGGTTTTTTGTTTTGCTGCTTATGACCGCTTTTCTTTTTGTATTTTCAATGCCGGTCATGGCAGGGAGTGTAAAGTGTGGTCTGTGGAATTATTTCTTAAATCCCAACAGATTTGGTAAGCCCAAAAGAACACTTAAGGGCAATATGATGGAGATCTACAATGTGCTTCCGGAAGAAGCCACAAATCCTCTTGAGATTTTTACCAAAAGCGTGTGGTATGGAAGGCTGAGGCTTAACTACTTCAAATGGCTCTGGGATGAAGGTAAGTACAAAAAAAATGGAGCATGGCGGGACAGGATAGATCCTACAGGTTTTGGACTTGGTGGTAGCATTATCTACAAAACTGCTCCATTTTATGGGGTTAGTGCTACAGTAGGTTTCTATGGAGTACATGATTTAAATGTACTGGATGAAGATGATGCTATATTTGGAAAATCAGGTAAGGATACATTTTCCAGATTTGATGTAATGGACAAAGGCGATTGGGGTATGGCAGTTGTAGCTCAGGCATATTTGGAGTTCAAATTTAGAAAAAATGATATCAGAATCGGTAGAATGATTGTAGAATGTCCATTTATAAAGTCCAATGATACAAAGATGATCCCCAACACCATGAGGGGAGTTCATCTTGTATCAGAAGAGATACCTCATACCAAATTTCAATTTATGTACTTTGACAGGCAGAAGCTAAGAGACCATACAAACTTCCATGATGTTCTTACTTATGACTGGAAAGACACTGATCCACTTGGTGTAACCAAATGGCATAAATGGGCAAATGAAGATGATGCTGCAGTGCATAAGGGATTGAGCTATTCAAATATGGAAGCTTATGGGATGCACACCAGAAATAGACTGATAATAGTAGGAATAACTACTCAGGGACTTATAAAACAGCTTCCAAAGCTTAAGTTAGATTTTTGGAATGCGTTAGTGCCTGATATGTTTGATACATTCTTGGGTGAGGCAAATTATACTCTTCCACTTCCTTGTGGCTGGAAGTTGATGCCAGGTTTCAGATTTATGCACCAGTTTGATGATGATGCTGGAAACATTGGTGGTGCTGCCCTTTCAGGTGCATTTGGACTTGACAAAGCAGCAAACAGAGCAAAAGGATTGGGCTATAAGGATCCTGATAGCTTGGATGCTACACTATATGGATTCAGATTAAGGCTCAAGAAGGGTGCTCAGATGTTCCACTTTGGTTTAACTTATGTTACAGATGATGCAGACTTTATAGCTCCTTGGAGAGCATGGCCAACCCAGGGATATACCCGTTCAATGGCGCAGTACAACTGGGAAGCAGGAACAGCCAGCTACATGCTGCAATGGGTTATGGACTGGAATAAGGCACGCCTTGTAAAAGGGCTTAAGACAGCTTTAGATTTTGTCTATATGGATTATGATGATGAAAAAGAAAGACTTGGTTCTATGAGCAAGACAGATAGATACATAATCCACTTAGATACATGGTGGACACCTCCTATAAAACTTCCTCAGGATCAGTGGTTACAGTGCAAGTTCAGACTTGGTTATGTGCAGGCAGATCACAGAAGATATGCTTCTGCTAATGGAGAAAATCCATCTTATACTGAGCTGAGATTTGAGATAAACTACATGTTCTAATATAGGGGATTAAAAATAAAAGCCCCCAGCTTTTTGATGCTGGGGGCTTTTATTTTATCCTTCTTCTAATCCTTCCGGGATCGGGATTTTATCAAAGTAAATTCTACTTTCTTCATCTACAGCAAATCTTCCCTGAGCAATGTATTCAATAGTCTTTGGAAATATCTTCCAATCTCCTTCTTTTTTAAGTCTTTCTTGATGTTCTCCAACTACTTTTTTCAGTAATTCAGGGTTCTTATTTAACTCTTCTACTGGAATTGGTAGTTTAATTGGTACAGGTTTTGAGATCATAAGGATAGGGCCTGTATCTATTCCCTCGTCAGTTAGGATTGTACAGGATCTTAGGTATGTTTCTCCTGCAAGTATAGCATCTCTTATAGCATTTGCTCCTGTGTATTTTCTTTTTCCACTTTTATCTTTTATTGTAAGATCTGCTGGATGGACATTAACACATCCTTTGATAGTAGTGTAACTCATATAGCCACCAAGAGCTACAAGGTCTATTTCAAATGCCTTAATAAGTCTTTTTGGAACCTTATCAAATTCTTTTCTTAGGCTTAGAGCCTGTGGAGTCTTTATAGCGGGTTTTTGAAAACCATGATTTCTGTAAAAGATTCTTATATCGTAGCTGAAATAGGGAATAGCATTTTCATAGGCTATTTTTTCTCCCATGCATGTACCATCAGATCTGTCACTGAATATAAAAGTTACTACAAATGGAGAATATCCCTGTTCCTTTTCAAGCCTTTTCTGATGTTCTATTAGCTTCCTCACATTTGTCCCTGTTCCAGACATAAATGCTGCTACCCTCATCGGCCTTTTCTCTTTATCAGGATCAAATATCGGCTTAATTCTCATTTTTCCAGCATCTTACAGGCTGTTTTGTTTTGACTGATTTAAGACATAAGTTATCTGAATTGCACTTAGAATCTTCTCTTGCGCCACTTTTCCATTTTTTTACAAGCTCTGGTTCACATATAAATGGTCTGGACATGGATACAAGATCTATCCCTTTTGCTAATGCATCTTCTGCATCTTTGTAAGATCTTATTCCGCCTACAAGTATTACAGGAATTTCAAGCTGTTCTTTAAAATAAAGTGCTTGCTCTAAAAAATATGGCCCTTTATAGGGCCTGCAAGGTCCTTTTTCCTTAGATATAAGGAGTCCTCCACTTATTTCTATGGCATCAGCTCCTTCATTTGCAAGTATCTTTGCTATCTGAATAGAATCCTTTAGAGTAAGACCACTGCTGCTAAAGTCCTGACAGTTGATTTTAAAAAGCACAGGATATTCTGATCCCAACCTTTTTTTTACATAGGAAAGTATCTGTTCAGCAAATCTTGCTCTGTTTCTTACGCTTCCTCCATACTCATCATCTCTTCTGTTAAAAAGAGGAGAAAAAAACTGGCTTATAAGATATCCATGAGCAGCATGAAACTGAATTCCATCAAATCCCGCCTCTTTTGCCCTCTCTGAAGCCAAACAAAATGCCTGAATAAGCCTTTCTATTTCCTTTTTTGTAAGCCTGTTTAGATCTAATGGGGTGAGCCCAAAAAATTCTTTTCTTCCAAATCTACCAGAGTGAGAAAGCTGAATCAGTATTTTTCCTCCCAATTGATGCACCTGTGTAACAAGTCTTTTAAAACCAGAGATAAGTTCATCCTTGTACAATCCTAACTGTCTTGGAGTTGCTTTTCCTTCTTTGCTCACATATGTATGACCTGTGATGATAAGCCCTATTTCGGCTTTAGAAAGCCTTTTGTAAAGCTCTATAAGCTCATCTGTTACACTTCCATCTTTTTCTGCCATTCCTTCCCAGGTGGCAGACCTTACAAAGCGGTTTTTTAGCTTAAGCCTTCCTATTTTTATTTCAGAAAAAGGCATCTCAAAGAGCTTCCATGTTTTTTTGGATCTCTAATCCAAATTCAGAGCATTTTACTTCTCTTGCTCCATCCATCTGTCTTGCAAGATCATAAGTTACTGTCTTATTCTGAACTGTTTTTTCAATTGACTTCAGTATAAGTTCTGCTGCCTCATTCCAGCCCATAAACCTAAGCATCTCAACACCAGAAAGGATAAGAGAGCTTGGATTTACTTTATCTAAGCCTGCATATTTTGGCGCTGTTCCATGTGTTGCTTCAAACACAGCACATCTATCACCTATGTTTGCTCCGGGAGCCATACCCAAGCCTCCCACAAGAGCTGCTGCTGCATCTGAAAGATAGTCACCATTTAGATTTGGAGTGGCTAATATGTCATATTCTTCTGGTCTTAAGATAAGCTGCTGAAACATGGCATCTGCTATTCTGTCATTTATAAGGATCTTTCCCTCTGGAATCTTTCCTTCATACTTCTTTAACTCTTCCTCTGTTATAGTTATATCTTTAAATTCTTCCTTTGCTACTTCATATCCCCAGTCTCTAAATCTTCCTTCTGTAAATTTCATTATGTTTCCTTTATGGACCAATGTTACTACTTTTCTGTTATTTTCAATAGCATATTGGATTGCTTTTTTTACAAGCCTTTTTGTATTTTTTTCACTTATAGGCTTTATTCCTATTGCACTTTCTTCAGAGATTAAGCTTCCTCCTTTTTGCCTCTGTTTCTCATTTATTAATCTTATAAGCTCTTTTGCTTCCTTCGAGCCTGCTTCCCATTCAACGCCTGCATAAACATCCTCTGTATTTTCCCTAAATATAACTACATCCACCTTTTCTGGATTCTTTAAAGGCGCAGGAACTCCTGGGATATACCTTACAGGTCTTATGCAAGCATAAAGATCAAGTGCTTGCCTGATAGTTACATTTAGTGATCTAAATCCACCTCCCACAGGAGTTGTAAGAGGCCCTTTTAGTACTATCCCAAGTCTTGAGATCTCTTGTAGGGTTTCTTCTGGAAGAAGATTTCCTTCTCCATAAATCTTTTGTGCCTTTTCACCAGCAAAAAGCTCTTTCCATATAATTCTTCTGCTTCCGCTATAAGCAATCTCTACAGCCTTATCAAGCACCCCTTTTGTAGCCTTCCATATATCAGGTCCAATTCCATCTCCTTCTATAAAACCTATTATTGGAATTTCTGGAACAACAGGCTTTCCATCAGATGTCCAGCTTATAATTTTACCCTCCATAGTTTCCTCCTAAATTATCATTTTATGAAGTGGTTGCAACATCGTATGGCAAGTCGGTTAGAAGAAGTTTAAATTGGTTTTTTGCTCTTTGTTAAAATATTCCCAAAAACGTGTAGTAGCTTTATGCACTAAAGCTCTCTTAGCTCCCTTGTTGTTTTTCTTCTAAAGCTTCTTCTATCAAAAATCTAACTTGCCTTCTTTAGAATCCTTTTTCTTTGTTCCATTGTTGCCAATCTTTTTCCAATATTTTTAATTTATTCTAAAAAATTTAAGTAATTACATCGCTTGCAAAAATAGCATTTCATATTTTAGTTGTGTTGTCAAATTGAAAAATCTCACCTACCAGTTTGTAAAGTGCTTTATACAGAAGCTATCTCGGTGATGTCCTATCTCCTTTCGCTGCTTCAAATACTACCTTTGCTTTGAACTGTGCTGTGTGTATTTGGTGGTATTAGAAAAATTGTGTATAAAGGGGTAATAAAAAATATCCTATTAAAGATTATTTTTCTAATATCACCCCACTCCCCTCATAGCTAAAAGCCATGGTGTAGTGGTGGAAGAGCTGAAAGATAATAGATTCAGCATGGAGCACCTTTATCAGAATGCTTGAATACAAGTGCAGGCAGTATGGGCAGATATTTCTAAAAGTAGATCCCAGAAAGAGCAGTCAGACCTGTTCAGCTTGTGGTTT
>JAMOPX010000101.1 GCA_027064285.1 Desulfobacterales bacterium
CGAAATCTGCAGAAGACACCAGTCTTGTTGGTATAGATGTGGGTATTCGGGACGAAGTTTTCCAAAAGATGGAAAAGGCAGACTAAAAGAGTTGCAAAAGTAATGCAAAAGATAGCTTGTGTAAGGCGTGACTTTCTTCACAAAGTTTCCACCATCATAGCCAAAAGCCACGATGTGGTGGAAGAGCTGAAAGATAATAGATTCAGCATGGAGCCCTTTATCAGAATGCTTGAATACAAGTGCAGGCAGTATGGACAGATATTTCTAAAAGTAGATCCCAGAAAGAGCAGTCAGACCTGTTCAGCTTGTGGTTTTGTTCATCCTAAAAACAGGAAAGGAAAAATCTTTTGCTGTCTGCACTGTGGCTACACTGATGATGCAGACATTAACGCTGCGAAAGAGATATTGCAGAGAGGGTTGGCTATCCTTAAAAGCTCTACCGCTGGGCTGGCGGGAAGTGACGCCCGTGGAGAGGGCACTGATGGCGGAACTGCTTTTGGGCAGGTCTACGAGTCATCCCTCGTTGAAGCGGGAATCTCACGGCTTTAGTCGTGGGAGGGTCAATTATATTGATATATTTTGCCCTAAACAGGAGAATAAGATAACCTATTTGACAAAACAAATATAATATTCCGTAAAATTTGGACTACTATAAATAGTATTTCTCTCCTATTGCCCTGTAAATACTACCTCTACGAACTCACCGAGAATTGCTGTTTTCATGGATTTTTACTTGCCTTTTTTCTGGACAAATATTATTTTCAGACAAAAATCATCCGGAGCAATAGTCATGAAAGCAGAAAAAGTGGTCACAGGTGTGTATTTTATAGCTGGCGAAGATGAATTTATGCCGGACTCTCATGTCTATATAATAGGAGAACCAGACTCTCATGATCTCAGTATGATAGATGTAGGATTATTTGGAAAGGGATATAAAAAGATTCAAGCGATAAAGAATGCAGGTATAGAACTAAAAGATATAAAGAGAATAATAATGACCCACACCCACTTGGATCATATAGGTGCATTGAAGGAAATAAAGGAAAAGATACCCCATGCTGAACTCTGGGTCCACAGAACAGAAGCAGAGCAACTGGAAGCTGGAGATGAAAGAACAGTTTATGGAATGGACATGTTCAAACAGATGTTTCAAATGCAATTTGGGATCAAACCAGGTGAATTTAAGTTTAAGGTTCACAAAAAATTAGAAGGAGGAGAAACGCTTAACTTAGGTGGGATGAAATGGCGCGTTTTACACATACCAGGACACTCTATGGGAAGTATAGCACTTTATAATCCACATAAGATGATCTTGATCCCTGGAGATGTAATATATGCAGACTACAACATAGGAAGATTTGACCTGTTTGGAGCAAGTGGCAAACAACTTAAAGAATCTTTGTATAAACTGGCAGAACTGAAAGTGAGAATCTTACTTCCTGGGCACAATAGGATAGTAAAAAATCTTGAGCATGACTATATATTGAAAACAGCAAGACAGTGGGAACCTTATCTGTTTTAATAAATCTTTTGTTTGGCTCATTTTTTACAGAAAATTTTGGACTTAACCCTATCTGAATTATGTCTTTAGACAATTTGACAAAGAGCTGAGATTTCTCTTTATTTTTTTTATACCTGCCCTGGCCAAGGATGTTCTACCAAATCTCTTTTTAAAACTCACTTCATCCATTTCTAAAAACTCTTCTAATGGCGGCAGGCAAATATACTTTATTCCTGCACGATTAAAAGGGCAAACCTGTTGGCATCTATCACATCCTACAAAAAAAGGATAAAGCTTATCTGAAAATTCCTTTTTTATAGGCCCTTTATACTCTATTGTAATGTAGGAAAGGCAAAGCCTCGCATCAAAGCAATGAGCAGACTTAAGCGCACCTGTAGGGCAAGCATCTATACACCTATTACAGTCACCGCACTGGATAGATATAGGTTCTGGATCAGGAAAAGGAATGGATACAGTAGTGAATATCTCTGAGAGGAAAACATATGAACCATATCCAGGCACAATAAGCATATTATTTTTTCCAATAAATCCCACTCCAGACATATAAGCAATGCTTCTTTCCAGAACAGGTGCAGAATCAACACATATTCTTATTTTTGCACCTGGAAATCTATTGATAATAATTTTGCTTAGTTCTCTGCACAGATTCCTTATCCTTTTATGATAATCCTCTTTGAGAGGCTCTGTATATCTGGCAGTACAAAACCCATCTGGGCTTGCAGGTATATCACAGGAATATGGATACGCAAGCGAGATAATGGTGCTACAGCCCTGCAAAATCTTACACGGATCTTCTCTTATGTCTAAGTATCTGTTAAGCCATTTCATGTCGGCATTTTTATTGGCCTTGAGCCATCTTATGAAGTTATCAAAAAAAATAGGCCTCTGGGGTTTCAAAAAACCTATCCCCACAAAACCCAAATCTTTTGCCTTTTCTCTGATAAGCTCGTAAAGACTAAAGTTCATAAGGGGTGAGACTTTCGTGCCCGTCTTCTGTAACGAGTATTGTCTGCTCAAACTGGGCTGAAAGAGAGCCATCAGCAGTTACTGCAGTCCATCCGTCATCAAGTATCCTTATTTCTTTTCTGCCAAGGTTTATCATTGGCTCTATGGTAAATACCATACCCGGAACAAGAATTATACCTTCTCCTCTCCTGCCATAATGGGGGATTTGCGGTGGCTCATGAAAGTCAAAACCAACTCCATGACCTACAAATTCCCTCACCACAGAGCATCCCTGCTCTTCTGCATACTTACTTATAGCCCAGCCTATATCTCCTATTCTATTACCGGGCTTTACCATGGAAATTCCTCTTTTAAGACATTCCTTGGTGATTGCCACCAATCTTTTTGCCTCATCCGTGGGAGTTCCCACAAAAAAGGTCTTGCTTACATCTGCATAATAACCATTTAGAATTGGAGTAACATCCACATTTACTATATCTCCATCCTGAATCACCCTTTTTCCTGGTATCCCGTGACATATTTCTTCATTCACAGAAACACATACACTCTTAGGAAATCCTCTATAATTCAAGGGAGCAGCAATTGCACCATTTTTTACAGTAAGTTCATGAACAATTTTATCTATCTCTTCTGTCTTCATTCCTACTCTAAGCTTGCTTTCCACTGTATCAAGTATCTTAAGCGCAAGTTCACCAGCCTTTTTTATGCCTTCTATGTCTTTTTCTTCTTTAAGTCTTATCCCATATCTTTTGAAATATATCTCTTTTAGTTTCTCTTTGCTTATAGATATATAACCCTTTTTCAAACAGCACTTTTTGTATTTTAAACCACTTCCACAAGGGCAAGGATCATTCCTTCCTATCTTGCCATAAAACCTGTTAAACTCCTTCCATAATTCTCTTTGCCATTCCTTTAAAGTATCCACGGCTCAACTTTAACCCCTTCTCATAAATATTTTTTGGTAAGAAAAATATACGATCAGGTATTTTATACTTAGGTAGCATTTTTTCCAACTCATTTTTTATCTTTGATTCAGTTATCTCCTGTTCCCTGTAAACAAAAGCTACAGGCCTATGTCCCCACTGTTCATCTTCCACAGCAACCACTACTGCATCTACTATGCCTTCTATCTGGGTAAGCTTTTGTTCGATTTCCTCTGGCTGGATATTTTCTCCTCCAGAGATAAACATATTATCCTTTCTTCCATAAACAGTAAGGTAGCCATCTTTGTCTAAATATCCAAGATCACCTGTCTTGAACCAGCCATTTTCCTCGAAGGGAAAAACAAGTCCATCTTTATACATGTATCCCTTAAACAATGTCTTTCCTTTAACCATTATTTCCCCGTCTTCACTTATGACCAGCTCTCTATATGGAAGAAGTCTTCCTGATGTGAGAAGATGCTGAATTGTATCATTTGGCCTTGTAGTAGTAACCTGAGATGCCATTTCAGTGCATCCATAAGTAGTATATATTGGAAGATCCAATTCTTTTGCTTTTCTTACAAGAGACTCTCTTACAGACGCACCTCCTAATAATATTGCTTTAACAGATCTAAGGACTTCTATATTTTCCTTGTTCTTCAGCATTCTATAGAGCTGGGTAGGGACAAAAGATACATGGGTAATATTCATACTCTTTATTGCCTCAGAAATAGAATTTCTATTAGCTGGCACAGCTATGGCTGAACCAGAAATAAGAGTTCTAAATATTATGCTTAAGCCTCCTACATGATATAGAGGCAAAAATATGCCCCACACATCTCCTGGAGCAAGTGATATGTTTGAATTAGAACCAAGAGCACTGTAATAGTGATTTCCTAAGCTATGCAGTACTGGCTTCGGATCTCCTAAACTTCCGGATGTAAAAATCACAGTAGCATATCTCTCAAGATCAGGATCAATGTCTTCAAAAAGATGTTTATTTCCTGACAAAATTAATTGATCCATATAAATAGACCTACATTCTGAATTTATATTCAGCCTTCTTTCTCTATCAGTTATCAATAGGTCACATTCTATTTCTTTTAATGCCCTTTCTATCTGAGCATCCGGCCATCTGATATTTATTGGAACACAAATAGCACCCAAGTTTAAGATAGAAAGGATTATCAGCACATATTTAGCGCTATTTTCAGAAACAATAGCAACCTTTCTTCCTTTACCTACCCCTAACTCTTTAAGCTCCTTGCTACAGGCTAATATAAGACGAATATACTCTTTGTAGCTAAGCTGTTCCTTTTCTGTAATAAGGGCCAAGCTATTTAATTTTTTTCTTTCTATAAAAGCTATCATCACACTATAAGATATCTTATAGTATTCCGCAAAACTTGATATTTTGCTGGATACTATAAGATAAAAATCCCATAAAGTCCATTTTACTATAAGAGACGGAGGAAAGCACATGAGATTTGTAATTCAGGAACACCATGCAAGAAAGCTACACTATGATTTGAGACTTGAGATGGGAGGTGTATTAAAATCGTGGGCTGTGCCAAAACAACCTTCTATGAATCCAAAAGACAAAAGACTTGCTATTATGGTAGAAGACCATCCCATTGATTACATAGATTTTGAAGGAGAAATACCCCCAGGTTACTACGGAGCTGGGAAGGTATTAATATGGGACAAAGGTGAATATGAATTAATAGAGGGAGATGATCCACTTAAAGAGCTTGAAAAAGGAAAACTTGTTTTCAGACTAAATGGGAAAAAATTAAAAGGTGACTTTGCACTTATAAAAATGAAAGGGAAAGAAAATAACTGGCTGTTAATAAAGAAAAAAGAGGATTCTCCACCGAAGAAGAAATCCTCCTAAAAAATAACGGGGACGACGAGACTCGAACTCGCGACCTCCGGCGTGACAGGCCGGCGTTCTAACCAGCTGAACTACGCCCCCGCTAAATACATAGGCGGAACGGGATTTGAACCCGTGACCCCCGGCTTGTAAGGCCGATGCTCTCCCGCTGAGCTATCCGCCTGTTTAACAAAAATTTTTTAGCAATTATTTATTTTTTTGTCAATGAGTAGTTATCTCTTCAGATTCTTTTTTCTGCTCTTTGAAAAACTCTTCTACACAGAAAGGCTGAATTTCCTCTTCAGAAGCGAATACACTCTTTCCCTCTTCCACCACTAAGCTGTGCTTTAACACCTCGTCCATATGCTCTACTAATATCAATTCCACTTTTTTCAGGATATTTTTGGGAATCTCTTCTACATCCTTTTTGTTTTCATATGGAATAAGAACCTTTTTTATACCTCCTCTATGTGCCGCAAGTATCTTCTCTTTAAGTCCGCCTATCGGCAAGACTCTTCCTCTCAATGTTATCTCTCCTGTCATTGCCACATCTTTGTTCACGGGAATTCTGGTAAGAGCAGACACTATAGAGGTAGCTAAGGTTATACCTGCAGATGGACCATCCTTTGGAATAGCACCCTCTGGCACATGTATATGTATATCTATCTTTTCGTAGAAGTTATCTGGCAGTCGCAGTTGTCTTGACCTGGAACGCACATAACTCAATGCTGCTTGAGCAGACTCCTTCATCACATCTCCCAGCTTTCCTGTAAGGGCAAGATTCCCCTTTCCCGGCATTATAGTAGTCTCTATCTGAAGCAACTCCCCTCCTGTATCTGTCCAAGCAAGACCTGTTGCAACCCCTACCAGATCCTTTTCCTCACTCTTTCCATAATGGAATCTGGGAACTCCTAAGTACTTAGGAATAGACTTAGAAGTAATAACTATCTTTATGTCTCTTCCCTGTTCCACCACCTTCTTTGCTACTTTCCTGCATATAGATGCAATCTCCCTTTCCAGATTTCTTACACCTGCTTCTCTTGTATAATGTCTTATTATTGTCAGAATAGCGTTGTCCGTAAAATGAACATTTTCTAACTTTAGCCCATTCAGTTCTATCTGTTTTTTTATGAGATGGTATTTTGCAATATTAAGTTTTTCATATTCTGTATATCCAGGTATTCTAATAATCTCCATTCTATCTTGAAGTGGCAATGGAATTCCATGCAAACTGTTAGCAGTAGTTATAAAGAATACATCAGAAAGATCATAATCCAGATCTAAATAATGATCATTAAAAGCAAAGTTCTGTTCAGGATCCAATACTTCTAACAAAGCAGCAGCAGGATCTCCCCTAAAGTCCATGCTCATTTTGTCTACTTCATCCAAGCAAAACACTGGATTACTGGTGCCTGCTTTTCTCAGAAACTGGATTATCTTGCCAGGCAATGCTCCTATGTAAGTTCTTCTGTGACCTCTGATTTCTGCCTCATCCCTTACACCACCTAAGGATAACCTTACAAACCTTCTTCCTGTTGCCCTGGCAATAGATTTTGCTAAGGAGGTCTTTCCCACACCTGGAGGACCAACAAAACAGAGTATTGGCCCTTTGTTCTTCTTGGTAAGATGCTGAACAGCCAAGTATTCCAGAATTCTCTCTTTTGGCTTTTCAAGACCATAGTGGTCTTCATCTAAGATCCTTTTTGCCTCTTTTATATCCAGCTTTACTTTAGACTTTTCATACCATGGAATAGAAAGTATCCAGTCTATATAATTCCTTACTACTGTAGCCTCAGCAGACATAGGTGCCATTAACTTCAGCTTCTTAAACTCCTGCTTTACCCTGGCATGTGCCTCTTTTGGAAGTCTCTTTTTCTTTATTCTCTTTTCTAACTCATCTAAGTCGCTGGCAAAGTCATCTTTGGTGCCCATCTCTTTCTGAATTGCTCGCATCTGCTCATTCAGATAATAATCTCTCTGGTTCTTCTCCATCTGCTTCTTTACTCTTTCCTTAAGCCTATGCTCTAACTTGAGTATCTCTATCTCACTGCCCAGCTTTTCTAACAGCTTTTCTAATCTCTTGTTTAAATCCTGTATCTCGAGCAATTCCTGCTTGTCTTTTAACTTAAGAGCGAGATGCCCTGCCACGGTATCACAAAAGCGCACAGGGTCATCAATAGCAGATACAGTAGCCACAACTTCTGGATTTATCTTATTGGAAAGCTTTGCATATTCTTGGAATTCCTTTCTTATGCTTCTAATAAGTGCTTCTGTCTCTTTGGTAAACTCATATTCCTCAAAGAGCTTGATTACCTCTACCATAAAGAATTTTTCTTCATCTAAGTATCTCTCTATCTTACCTCTATGTTTACCTTCTATAAGGGTCTTAACTGTGCCATCTGGCAACCTCAAAAGCTGAAGTACCGTACAAATAGTGCCATATGCATAAATATCCTTTGGAGAAGGATTATCCACAGAAGCATCTTTCTGAGCAGCCAAAAATATCTCTTTCTTATGGGCCATTGCATATTCTAAGGCCCTAATAGATTTTTTCCTGCCTACAAAAAGAGGGACTACCACATTTGGGAATACCACAACATCCCGGAGTGGCAATAGGGGATAATGTGACATTTCCATATTTTTCTTTATTATTGTAAACATATCCCCTCCCTCTTATGCATACTCTATCTTTTGTTTTTCATATACAAGCAATGGCTTTTCTCCTTTTGTAACAACTCCCTCATCAATAATACACTCTTTCACATCTGATCTGGATGGAATCTCAAACATCACATCTAACATTATGGACTCTAATATAGAGCGCAACCCCCTTGCTCCAGATCTTCTCTCCTTGGCTTTATTAGCTATTGCCCTCAGTGCTGCATCTGTAAACTTAAGATCCACCCCTTCTAATTCAAACATTTTTTTATACTGCTTTACTAAAGCGTTCTTAGGCTCTGTAAGAATTTTTACCATTGCCTCAAGACTCAGCTCCTCTAAGGTTGCAATTACAGGGATCCTTCCTATGAATTCAGGAATCATCCCAAATTTTATAAGATCCTCTGGCTGAACAAGTGGTATTAATCTGTTGTAGTCTTCCTCTTTGTTACTACTCTTTATTTCAGCCTCAAAACCAATACTCTTCCCGCTTATTCTCTTCTTGATAATCTCTTCTAATCCAGTAAATGTGCCTCCACATATAAACAATATATTTCTTGTATCTACCCTTAAAAAGTCCTGTTGAGGATGTTTTCTACCCCCTTTTGGCGGAATATTAGCAACAGTGCCTTCTAATATCTTTAAAAGTGCCTGCTGAACACCTTCACCAGAAACATCCCTTGTTATAGAAGGACTGTCAGTCTTTTTGGCAATCTTATCTATCTCATCTATATAAACTATACCCTTTTGAGCTGCCTCTATATCATAATCAGCATTTTGAACAAGATTTAAGATTATATTTTCTACATCTTCTCCTACATATCCTGCTTCTGTCAACGTAGTTGCATCAGCAATGGTAAATGGAACATCTAATATCCTTGCTAAGGTCTGAGCAAGAAGAGTTTTTCCACATCCAGTAGGCCCAATAAGCAAGATATTACTCTTTTCCACCTCCACATCTTTTGTGTCTATATGGGCGTTGATTCTCTTGTAATGATTATAAACCGCTACAGAAAGTATCTTTTTAGCGCTTTCTTGACCTATTACATATTGATCCAATATCTTCTTTATCTCAGATGGCTTCAAAAGTCCCTCTGAATCAAACTCTTCTGCCTCTTTGCTGTATTCTTCTGCGATGATTTCATTGCATAACTGAATACACTCATCACAGATATAAACAGAAGGCCCTGCTATTAATTTTTTTACTTCATCCTGACTTTTTCCACAAAATGAACAGAATAACTCATTATTACTGTTGTTATTATGATTTCTCCTCGCCATGCCTAAATCCCTTCCTTTTATTTTTGTTGAGCTAACTCTCTCTTTGTTATAATTTTATCTATTATTCCATATTCCAATGCTTCTTGACTACTCATAAAGTAATCTCTTTCAGTGTCTCTTTTTATCTTTTCTATATCCTGTCCTGTGTGATAGGACAATAGCTGATTCAATCTATCCCTAAGCTTCAATATCTCTCTTGCATGTATATCTATATCAGTTGCTTGACCTTGTGCTCCTCCCATAGGCTGATGGATAAGTATACGAGCATTAGGCAAAGCATATCTTTTACCCTTAGCACCTGCTGCCAAGAGAAGAGCTGCCATGCTCGCCCCTTGACCTATACAGATAGTTGCCACATCTGGCTTTATGTATTGCATAGTATCATATATAGCCATCCCAGCAGTAATATGACCTCCTGGGGAATTGATATACAAGTGAATATCTCTGTCAGGGTCCTCAGATTCCAAGAAAAGAAGCTGAGCAATCACAGTATTTGCAACTGCATCTGTAATCTCCTGACCTAAGAAGACTATTCTGTCTTTTAAAAGTCGAGAATAAATATCGTACGCTCTTTCTCCTCTCGGAGTCTGTTCAATCACTATCGGTATGAGCATCTAAATTCTCCCTTTGAGTTTCTGTAATTTTAGCATTCTGGAGAAGGTAGTTCAATGTTTTTTGCTCTCTAAGCCTGATTCTCAAATAGTCCATAAGGTTTTGTTCTTCATATAACTTCTTCATCTCATCAGGATTTTTGCCTGTCATGTCAGCTATATTCTTTATCCCATCATTTAGTTCTTCTTCAGATACCTCTATATTTTCATTGTCTGCTATCTTTGCAAGAATCAGCTTCTGTCTAACCCTCTTTTCTGCCTCCGGTCTAAAATCTACTCTTAATTTTTCTTCGGTCAAACCAAATGCCTCTATATTTGATCCTCCCATTCTAAGCTCCATCTTGAAATCCTCAATCATATTCTCCACTTCTTCTTCAACCAATGCCTCTGGAATCTCCATTTCCACTTTATCTACAAGATAATCTAACATCTTCTTCTTTAATTCTGATTCGACCTTTTTTTTCTCTTGTTCAAGAAGATTTTTTCTAATCTGCTCCTTTAGCTCTTCTAAGGAATTTAGCTTGAACTTTTCTTTAACAAAATCATCAGTAAGCTCAGGAAGCTTCATTTCATTTATTTCTAAAATCTGAACCCTAAATTTTATGTTTTTTCCTGCAAGTTCTGGATTAGGATAATTTTCTTCAAAATCCACAGATATAGTAGTTTCATCTCCTTTTTTCAATCCCACAAGCCCTGCTTCAAAAAGAGGATGGGTATCTCTTGAACCCACTTTTATTAATGCCTCTTCTTTTTTTAAATTTTCCAAGGGTCTTCCTTTGTAAAAGGCCTGATAATTGAGTATCACACAATCCCCATTTCTTATTTCTCTCTGTTCTGAAATAGGGACAAGTTCTCCGTGCATTTCTTTTATCTTTTCCAGCTCATTTTCTACCATCTCTTCAGTAATCTCTATCTTTGGCTTTTCTAATTCTATCCCTAAATAGTCCTTTACCTCAATCTCTGGCTTTACTTCTATAACAACGGAATACTGAAAAGGTTCTCCTCTTCTTAGACTTTCTTTGGTATATTCAAAGGAACGGACCCCTACAGGCAATGCATTTAACTCTTTAAGTGCCTCAGGAAGAGTATCTTTTATAATATCATCTATTATATCCTGCTTAACCATATCTCCAAATCTGCTCTCCAGCACCTTTATAGGAACCTTTCCCGGCCTAAAACCTTTCAGTCTAATCCTTTTTCTCAATTCTGAGTAAAACTTGTTCATTCTTTTCTCAAGATCCTCAGGCTCTATTTCGACAAAAAGGCGTTTTTTCACAGAACTCAGATCTTCGACTTTGGTCTTCATATATACCCCCTTTTCTTTTAGGAAATAGCTTAATGGATAAAATTATGTTATGTCAAGGCAAATGATGGTTCATAATTTGGGCCTACTACAATAATATTATTGGGAAGATAACTCTGGATAAGCTCCAATTTACTTCCAAAAAGCATATCTTTTATAGGTCCATGTCCATACGCACCAACAATAAGGAGGCTATCATGAGACACTTCGTATAGATTTATTTTCATGTCTCCCTTTTCAAAAAAAAGCCAATTAAAACCCATATCCTTAAGAGGCTGTAAAAGTCCTTTTTTGTCAAGTTCTTCTTCATAAAAACTCTTTGGCTTTCCTTCTGCTTGAGTAAAAAGTAGCACAGGAAAGCCAGAAGTCTTACCTATATCAATACCAACCCTTACAGCCTTTCCTGCATTATTGGAACCACCAAAAAAGACTGTTATATTTTTCCATTCTTTATAAACAGGGGTACACATAAGCACAGGAAAGCTTGCGTGTTTTATTATATTTCTTACCTTTGGACCAATATAGCCTAATCCAATCTTTGAGGATATATCACTCATACTTCTCGGACAGGTCATGTATTTAAAATCCACGGGTAGATCAGGCAGAGTCGACGCAGTATAACTCTTAGGCTCTATGAAATTAGGAATAAGCCCTGCGTCTTTTATTATCTTTTCAGCATGTTCCTTGGCAGTAGCAGGATCTGTCAGATATGAAGCATCCAGATCTACTGTAACCACCCCATTTTCAAAGTACATAAGGAATTGCTTAAACTTAGGAATATATACCCTTAGTTCCATGCCAGCCTTTTTACAAAAATATATGGAGTGAAAGAGTGTTTCTCTTCCAAAAGGGGTATTCCTGAACACATGAAGCAGCTCATTTTTCATTATATCTCCTCCTCTACAATTAACTCCTTCCTGTAATGATCTAATATCTTTGACTTATATATAAAACCTATAAACCTTCTATCCTGTACCACAGGAAGGGTGGCATCATGTCTATAGTCGAACATATCTATAACCTCACTTAATTCTTGTTCAAGAGATACTATGGGAATACTTGGATCAATAAGTTCTTCCACAAGGATGGTATCATAAAGGTGTGGATCAAAAAGATATGCTCTTATGTCATCTACGGAGATTACACCTATGTAACTGTTGGTCTTAGGATCAATTACGGGAAAGAAATCATAATCAGTCCTTTTTACAATCTCTATAAATTCCTTTAATCTCATATCTGGCCTTATAGGATAGTAGTTTTGATCAATGAGTTCCACAAGATTCAATTCTGACAATATTCTTCTATCTGTGCGAGGTCTTAATAGATCTCCTCTTGCAACAAGTTCTTGATGATAAACAGAAAATGGCTCAACTAATCTACTTAAAGAAACACTTACAACTGAGACCAAAAGCACAGAGACTAAGACCTGATAACCACCTGTGATCTCAGTGATCAGAAAGATACCGGTCATTGGAGCTTGAAGCACACTGCTTAATACACCTGCCATACCCAGAAGGCAAAAGTATGCCTGTCCTGCCCAGTTTACAGAAGGAAATATAAGCAAAAGAATCTTATAGTAAAAAAGGCCTAAGAAGCTTCCTATAACAAGACAAGGGGCAAATAATCCTCCCATTCCCCCTGTTCCTATGGTAAGGCAGGTAGCAACAATCTTTCCTAAGGTCAGAAGACCAGCCATCATGATTCCATCAAAAGGATGACCATATATCACTGCCCTTATAGATTCATATCCTTCTCCTAATACATCTGGCAGAAATATACCGATCAATCCCACAAGAAGTCCACCACAGCCTGCTCTGAGGATAGCAGAAGATATAAGTTTACTAGATATATGTCTTACCACCCTGAGCAGTTTCATAAGTATAAGAGCAGAAATACATGTAAAGATGGAAAGCCCAATACATGCAACAAAATCCACATTGCTTATTACAAAAGGACCACCTTTAAAGGGTATTTGATTTCCTTGAAATACACGACAGACCTCGGTTCCAAAAGCAGATGCTACTGCTATGGTTACTAAATTTGTAGCAGTCCACTCACCAAGAATTGCCTCTAAACTAAAGGCTATACCTGCCACCGGAGCATTGAATATAGAAGCAATAGCTGCTGCTGCACCTGCTCCTACAAGAGTAATCCTCTGTCTATCTCTCATTCTAAAAAGGCACGCTATATTAGAACCAATACTGGCACCACTTATAACAACAGGACTTTCTGGCCCTGCTGAACCACCACTCGCAATAGTTAAAGCACAGGAAATAAGCCTTGAAAAACTCGATCTCAGCCTTAGAAGTCCTCCTCTTCTGGTAACACTATATATAACCTCTGGAACTCCATGCCCTCCCACATCTCTGGCAATATATACAAGAAAAAATACAGAAAAAACTGCACCAATAGCAGGGAAGATAAAAGAATACCAGTCTCCTCTGTATTTTATTAAGAATTCCCTTCCCAGCTCCAAACTTCTGTTAAGCCCAACAGAAGCAAATCCACCTCCAATTCCTACAACAGTAGCAATCAATATAAGCTGGATCCTTTCATCTATCCTATGAAAAGAAAATCTCATTTTTTTGTTATCTTATTTCTGACTCTAATTTTTTTACTTGATCAATTAGTTCAGAGGCATTTTTACATTCTTTTAAGAACTTTAAAAACTCTTTATTTCTAAGACAATAGCTAAGTCTTGAAAGAATCCTTAGGTGAGCCTTTGTAGAGGAAGCAAGTATAATAAATAATACAAATACAGGTTTGCCATCCACAGAATTGAAATCTATTTCTTTTTCCAAAAAAAACACAGCTACCATGTTTTTTAATCCTGCAATAGTATGCCTTGGATGAGGTATTGCAACGCCTTCTCCAATACCTGTTGAGCAAAGTTCCTCTCTCTGTATAAGCTTTTCAAGCAATTCAGCTTTATTAACATCTGGAGGAAGGTTTAACAATTCTACTGCATTTTTGAGCACCTCATGCACATTTTCTCCTTTAAGCCCAAAATGAACCCCTCCTCTTTCTATAGCAGTGTGAAGTGTAATCAGCTCATCTTCTTCCTTTTCTTTCTCCTGTTTTTCTTTAAGTTTAATATTGTGTAGCTTAGCCCAAGAAACGAGTTTCTTTTTATCAATTACATATTTACCATTTTTTAAATAAAAAGGGATCTTGCCCTGTTTTATCCATCTCAATATAGTAATTTCTGGAAGGTCCATAAGCTTTGCCACATCTCTTACATCAAGTTCCATGTTTTGGACTCCTTTACTTTACTCGGATAGTTTAAGCAACATTCCGTTTTTCTTTGCTCTTATAAGAGCTGATTGCATTAAGTATATTTCCAGTACAAGGTATATAGAAAGCAAAGAATAACCTCTCAGTAAAACAGACTCACAAAAAGGCTCAAATCCATAGAAGCTTCTGTAATATTCTAAAAAGTATGTTAAAGGTAATATCTTTGCTACTGTCTGTGCCCAGTCTGGCAAAATAGAGATAGGATAATATATACCACATATGAGAAACATTATGCTTACTACAGACCAAGCAGCTACTTCTGCCTTATAGCCTACGAGCAAAACTAATATAGAGACCAACATACCTATGATAACTGCGTTAAGAAAAAGTCCAGATAAAAAAAATGAAGTGGCAAGAATATATGGTACAACAATATTAAAATGAAATACCATCTGGCTCAAAAGGGCCAATACAAAAAAGACTATCCCGCCTCTTATTATCCCTATTATCATAGAACCAAGCAAAATGTGTCTTATTCCTATGGGAGCAACAAAACTGTGTTTGAGTGATTTGCTCCATATATCATATAGTAAAACATAGGCCATATCTAATTGACAAACCTGTATAGTGTTCATTGCTACTACACCTATTAGAATAAACCCTTTCATGGAAGGAGAAAGATTTACAAAATCTGAAAGAAGACCTACAGACAAAAAAGAGATCAGAGGCCAGAAAGCAATCTCAAAAAGGGCAAATATATTTCTCTTGGCCATTATCCAGTTTTTAAAGATAAAAGCACTTGCTTTTATAAACTCATCTCGCAAAGTTAATGAAAACATCCTCCAAATCCGCCTGTTCTATTTCGAGCTTTTTGATTTTAAGCTTAGTTTTC
>JAMOPX010000102.1 GCA_027064285.1 Desulfobacterales bacterium
TTTGTTCATCTAAGATAAAGCGTGCATTTTCATATTCTCTTTCCAACTCATCGAGCCTTTCTTTTATCTTATCTCTTTCTTTAAATATAAAATCTAAAAGTGGCTTTTTCCCATATCTTATAAATAAAAATACTATTATTCCAAAATTCACAAAGAGCATAATATTGTTCCAGATAATCCTTGCCTTAGAAGGTGCTGCTGTAGCAGAAAATCCATTAGAAGTAAAAAAGAAAACACCAGCAACCAAAAATAAGATAATACTAACCACTTTAACCCCTACTATCTTTTGCATAATTTCTTCTGCTACTGTCTTTGCCTGTTTAGCCAAAAGTGGCCTTACTTTTTTCAATTCTTCTTCTATCTTTTTTTCTGCTTCTTGTTTTATTAATGAAACCTGATTTCTCGATTCCTGCAATATCTTCTCAGCTTCTTTTATCCCTTCTTCTCTTATCTGTGCCCTTTCATAAGATGCCTTTCTTTTTGCCTCCTCTTCCATCCTCAAAAACTTGGATTTCAACTCTTCTATCTCTTTTTTAATCCTCTCCAGTTCCTGATTTTTTTGATTTATAAAGAGCCTTCTATCATCTATTACCTTCATCGTGGGTCTAAAAAGAATACGGTTTAAAATAAACATTAGTATTATAAAGTGCAATATTTGAAGAGGTAAAGTTGCATTTATTGTAATAAGCCCTTGTACCGTTTCAAAATACATTATTACCACCCTTTCAATTTTTTAAACCACAAATATGAGTAATAATGCAACAACAAGAGAATATATACCTGTAGATTCTGAAACCGCCTGACCTACCAGCATAGTTCTTGTAATAAGTCCGGCCTCTTCTGGCTTTCTTCCTATGGACTCACATGCTTTCCCAGCGGCAAATCCTTCTCCAACACCAGGTCCTATTGCTCCAAGACCCATTGCAATTCCTGCACCTAACAAAGCCGCTGCTTTTACAATGTCATGTCCTGTAATGTTAATCGCCATCTTAAACCCCTCCTCAATTAATTTTTAATTAATTTTTTACAACACAAATATCAATACCAAACTTACTACCATAGCATATATAGCTGTAGATTGCGATACAGCTTGTCCTACAAGCATAATTCTGGTCAAGGTTCCAGATGCCTCTACCCTTCTTGCAATCCACTTTACTGCTCCTTGAGCAGCATATCCATTACCAATTCCTGGTCCAATCCCCCCAAGTCCCATACAAATACCCGCAGATAATAAAGCTATGGCAGGTACTATAGAATTAGTTGCGCTCGGCTCTTTAAATATCAAGATAAAGCTTACTAACAAACCAAAAATACAGGGAGTCTGAGCCACTGCCTGTCCCACAAGCATAGCAGTGGTTATCTGCCCAGCAGATTCGGGATTTCTGGCAATACCCGCACAGCTTTCTCCTGCTGGCATACCTCCACCTATACCGGAACCTATGGAAGAAAGGCCAGTACTTAATCCAGCTGCAATGAGGGCTGCCCATGTAGGATTAAGAGGTTCATTTTCAAATCCAATAAACATAAGTATAAGAGATATAACCATGGCAAATATAGCCGGTGTCTGACATACAGCTGAACCTATAAGCATATTTGTAATAAGCTCACCTGTAACAGTAGGCTGTCTGCTTATTCCTAAGCATGCCTCAGCAGCAGGATACCCTCCTCCAACCGCAGAACCAAATGCACCAAAACCCATACTTAATCCAGCACCAATAAGGGCAAATGCCTTTAATGGATGTGCAGAGGACACATCCATAAAAAGAAGCAAAACCGCAATTACCAAGGCAAATATAGCAGCAGATTCTGCCATTGCCTGACCTACAAGCATACTCTTTGCAATATCCCCGCCTTTTTCAGGACGCTGAGATATGGCTTTGTTAGCAAATCCAGCAGTATATCCCTCGCCAAGAGCAGCTCCAATTGCACCCAGACCTATACAGAGGCCTGCACTAAGATCTTTTGATAATCCAACAAGTGTTTGTATATCTAACATATTACTTCACCTGCACCGCTATATAGACCAAAGTTAACATTGTAAAAACAAATGCCTGAACAGTTCCCACAAAAAGGCCAAAGAAAAGATTGAGTAATGGAGGAAGCAAGATTCCATAAACCAAATAAGATACCACAATTATTATTATTGCTCCTCCCATTATATTTCCAAAGAGACGAAAAGATATAGAGACAACCTTTGCTATTTCACCAATAATATTTAGTGGAGCCATAAAAAAGATAGGGTCTAAATAGTCTTTTATATACTGTTTAAGGCCTTTTTCTTTTATACCTGCATATTGAGCTATAACAAATCCCAGAATTCCCATGCCTAAAGGGGTGTTTAAATCCCTTGTCGGTTCACAAAGCTTTGGAATAACTCCTAACCAATTGGATAAAAGCAAAAACATAAAAAGAGCACATATCAGAGGAAAGTATTTCTTTCCTAACCTTTCATCTTCCAATGTATCTATACACAGATTGTAAATAGCAGTAATTAACAGCTCAGCTACTATCTGAAATGGATTCGGAACTAGACCCATCTTTTTTCTTGCGAGAAGGGCGAATAATATAAGAGCTACCATTACAATCCATGTCATTATTATAGTCTTTACATTGAAGCTTAATATAATTCCCGCCAGATTTATCTTTAACTGTAAGATTTCTGTGAAATTTTCCATTTCACATTCCCTTAATAAGACTTATTTTTAATGACTTCAACAAAACCAAATGCAGAATTAAAACAATCTGTATTGAAAATATTCCCAAAATAGTTGAAATAAGTTCAAATTGAGTAGATTTAATAGCAATAGCTATAGGGATAGCTAAGATTCCATATCTGAGAAATATAGAGCCAAGATAGACTGCACTTGCACTTTTTCTGTCCTTTCCTAAGGAAATAGGCATAGAAGCGCTTAAAAGAATAAAATTTATTACACTAAAGCA
>JAMOPX010000103.1 GCA_027064285.1 Desulfobacterales bacterium
ATTTTTCTTAATTTGAGATTGTCAGAGCTAAGCACATATTTTCATATCTTTATTCCTCCGATAATAGGCGGATTAATTGGCTGGTTTACAAATGCTATTGCTATATGGATGTTATTTCATCCTTACAAAAAGTGGCATATCTTTGGACTTAGCTTGCCTTTTACTCCCGGTCTTATCCCTTCACGAATAGAAGAGTTGGCAGATAGCATCGCAAAAATAATAGCAAGGTATTTGCTTACTCAAGAAGACTGGATTCAGCTTATAGACTCTATGGAACTGGATGACAAGGCAGTTGATGAAATCTTTTCAAAGATAAAGTCTACTTATGGAAGTAAAATCTTACTAAAACTTCTTCCTTTGAAGAGCATGATAAAAGAGCTGATCAGAAGCGAGCTTAGAAAAATTATCAGAAGAGAGTTGAGAAAGATAATTATTAAGGCATCTGAGCAGAAAAATATTCAGGAAAGCTTAGAAAAACTAATAAAAGAAAAGATTGTAAGTGAATTTAAGCCGGATAAGATTGAAAGAATTGTGCGACAAATATGTAAGACAGAACTGAATTATATCATGCTGTTTGGAGCACTTCTGGGTGTACTCATAGGGATTATTCAGGGTTTGATATTGAGATAATCCAGCCTATATATGTCTTTTTATTTAGCTCCAAAATTTACTTGACACTCAATGCTGGATTATGTCAATTAATAGCGATAATTCTTGTTAGCATAAAAATGGGAGAAGGGATTATGGGTTATCAAGGAAAAATAATGATAATAGGTGGTGGTATCTCAGGTATAGAGTCAGCATTACAGCTTTCCTCATTGGGATATGGGGTATATTTAGTGGAAAAGTCTGATAGATTAGGAGGAATGATTCCTGAACTTCACCGGATATATCCTGTTTGTGCTTGCTGCAAACTTGATCCAAGAATATTTGCAGTAGAGCAAGATCCAAATATAAAGGTCTTTTTGAATACACAAGTAGACTCAATTTCTGGACAGATAGGCAACTTTCAGGTAAGACTCAATTCAGCAGGAAAAGATACAACTGTAACTGTTGCAGGAATTATTCTTGCAGGTGGTGTTGAACCATTTGATCCCTCTGTTTATGAAAACTATGCTTATTCTCATCCAAATGTCTTAACAAGTTTAGAATATGAGCAGATCCAAAAACCATTAGGGCCTAATGGAGGCATTATAAAAAGACCATCTGATGGAAAAGTGCCTGAAAAGATTGCATGGCTCCAGTGTGTTGGATCACGCGATATAAACAGATGTGATGCACCATATTGTTCTTCTGTATGCTGTATGTATGCCTTAAAAGAAGCAGTAAACACAAAAGAGATAAATCCAGATATAGATACCACTATATTTTATATGGACATGAGAGCTCATGGAAAAGGCTTTGAAAGATATATGAATACTGCAATAGATAAAGGAATAAGACTTGTAAGATGTAGGATACATACAATTGAGCCTGAAGGAGATGAAATTTCTATAAGATTTGTAGATGACTCAGGAGAGCCTTTGATTGAAAAATTTGATCTGGTGGTTCTCTCTGTTGGTCTGAGGCCCACAAAAGATGCTGTAGAGATAGCCAAAAAATTAGGGCTTGAACTGGATAAAAGCGGTTTTGTTAAATCAACTGAGCTTTCCCCTGGAAAAACAAATATTCCCGGAGTATTTGTATGCGGTGCAATAGCTGGTCCATATGATATTACACAGTCCATATGTCAGGCAGACTCTGCAACAGCTTTAATAGCTTCAGAAATTGAAGCTGATCCGTTTGAAAAACCAGCTGAATATCCTGAAATAAGGGATATTTCAGATGAAGAACCCAAGATAATATTTGCCTATCATGTATGTCCAAGTATGTCAGATAATGTAGTGGAATATTTAAAAAATAGCGTTGAAAATGACTCAAAGGTAGCAAAGATAATAGAGTTAAAAGAAGATTTCAGAGGAGAGCTTGTCTCTGCTATCAAAGAAACAGGAGCAAACAGGGTAATATTTGCAAGTTGCAGACCTGTTATACACAAGTCTGTGATCCAGGATGCATTGAGACTGTGTGGCTTAAATCCATATCTTTTTGAACTGGTAGATCTCAGCGCAGTAGATAAACCAGAAAGCATAGCTGATAAGGTAAAGCTTGCTATGGTGCATATTTCAATGGATGTGCCACTTTCTGTTATGAAAGTTCCTGTAACAAAACATGCATTGGTAGTTGGAGGAGGGGTAACAGGACTTGAAGCAGCATTAAGTATAGCAGAGCAGGGTTATCCTGTTACCTTGGTGGAAAAGACAGCTAAACTCGGAGGTCACGCTTTATCTATAAAAGAGACCTGGGAAGGAGAGGATGTAGGCGCTTATGTAAAAGAGCTTATTTCCAGATTAGAGGCAAAAGAGAATGTGAACATAATGACTAATACAACTGTAAAGAAGAGCTTAGGAACAGCAGGAAATTTTGTCACTACCCTTGTGCAGGATGGTAAAGAAATAGAACTTAAACATGGGGTTACAATTATTGCTACTGGCGGAGAAGCATCTGCAACCAAGGAATACCTATATGGAAAAAATGACAAAGTGCTTCTTTGGTCAGAGCTTAGTCAAAAGCTTGTAAATAATCCTGAATTTGCAAAATCCATCAATTCTGCTGTATTTATTCAATGTGTAGGTTCCAGGGATGAGTCTCATCCCTATTGTAGTAATATATGCTGCACTTTCTCCATAAAGACCGCTTTAGAAATGAAAAAACAGAATCCAAATATGGATGTATATATTATAAACAGAGATATAAGGACCCCTGGTTTTAAAGAATTGCTTTATAGAGAAGCGCGCGAAAAAGGGGTTATTTTTATAAGATATGAACTTGATAAAAAGCCTGTGCTCAAGGAATCAGATGATGGGATGGTAGATGTGA
>JAMOPX010000104.1 GCA_027064285.1 Desulfobacterales bacterium
ATAGGATTTAATGTATATCCCATTGGCAAACCTGCTCTTGTTCATTTCTAAAGGAAGGAGGGTGAGGCCATGAAAGGAGTAAAAGAAAGAATAGAGATAGTAGAAGGAGATATAACAAAACAAAAAGTGGACGCTATTGTAAATGCTGCTAATACCTCCCTTTTGGGAGGAGGTGGTGTGGATGGTGCTATACACAGGGCAGCAGGGCCTGAACTATTGGAAGAGTGTAAAAAGATAGGAGGATGTCCAACTGGAGAGGCACGAGTAACAAAAGGTTACAGACTTCCAGCAAAGTGGGTAATACATACTGTTGGGCCTGTATGGAGAGGCGGAAATGCCAATGAGGATGAGCTTCTTGCAAGCTGCTATAGAAATTCACTCAAGGCTGCTAAGGAGATTGGCGCAAAAACAGTGGCATTTCCTTCTATAAGTACTGGTGCATACAGATTTCCAATAGACAGGGCAAGTGAAATAGCACTTAAAGAGACAGCCAAGTTCTTAGAAAATGATGACTTTATAGAAAAAGTCATATTTGTATGCTTTGGGGAACAAGCGCTGAATATATACAAAGAAACTTTTAAGCGTCTTTTTGGAGATTAGCTTATGAGATGAACATTTCTGTTGAAAAGGCAAAAAAGATTCAGAAGAAGCTTTCAGAAAAAGTAGAGGTCCTACCTTTAAAAAAAGAGATTTCCTATGTAGGAGGTGTGGATGTTTCTATAAAAGGGGATATAGGAATTGCATGTGTAGTTGTAATGGATTATCCATATTTAAGAGAAGTAGAAATAAGCACATCAAAAAGAAGAATCTGCTTTCCTTATATTCCAGGGCTTTTGAGTTTTAGAGAAGGCCCTGTAATAATAGATGCAATAAAAAATCTTTCCACAAAACCTGATGTTTTCATTTTTGACGGTCAGGGAATAGCGCATCCAAGGGGTATTGGTATAGCAACTCATATAGGTGTATTGCTTGGCATAAGTACTATAGGATGTGCAAAGTCTGTATTATGTGGAATTTATAAAGAACCAAGCCTTGAAAAAGGTTCATGGAGTCCTTTGATTTACAATGGGAAAAAGATTGGGGTTGCTTTGAGAACGCGCACAGGCGTGAAACCTGTTTTTATCTCAGTGGGTAATAGGATAGAATTGGAACAGTGTATAGAAATCGTGCTCAACTGTTGTACTAAGTATCGCCTACCAGAGCCTATAAGAAAGGCCCATATAATAGCTGGCAAGGAGATGAAAAAGAGTGAACCAGCCTTATTGTAAAGATTTACATATATATTGGATTAATAGGCCCTTAAAAGAAGAGGAAGAAAAACTATTAGATGACTCATTTATTGGAAATTGGGTAGAGGAAGAACTCTCTTTTCTGTTTTTTAAAAGAGATGCAAGAGATGAGCTTGAAAAACTTATTCAGAAAGATAAAGGGCTTAAAATCATAGATTATTACAAAATGAGTTATGAACAATGGCAGGGCGGGTTTTATGAACCCATCCAGATAGAAAACATTATAATAATCCCTCCTTGGCAGGAGAGCAATTTTCCCATACTAGAAAAATCAATCCCTATATTCTTGGATCCAGGTGTTGTGTTTGGAAATTGTCTACATCCAACAACAAGACATTGTATATCCGCAATATGCTATTTTATGAAGAGATATAACGCCAAAAGCATTCTGGACCTTGGAACAGGAACCGGAATATTAGCTATTGTAAGTGCAAAACTTGGAGCAGATATGGTATGGGCTGTAGATATAAATCCCTTATGTATTAAGACCGCAAATAAGAATTTTTCCAGAAATTCTGTTTTAGATACAGTAAGGTCTGTATGCATTAGTGCACAGGAAGCCATTTTGAAGTTTGCACAGGTAGATCTTATAATCGCTAATCTTAACTATGAGGTCATTTCTCAACTCATGGAGATTCCTCAGTTTTTCAGAAAGGCTCTGATACTCTCAGGAATGCTCAGAAGTCAATGGGCTGACATAAAATACCAATTAACAAAAAAAGGCTATAAAATTGTCAGGGAATGGGAAGAAGACATGACCTGGTATTCCGGCTTAGCATTAAAGGAGATTTTTTAATGAAATTTTATAAACTTATAGTAATTAGTTTAAGTATTTTATTAATTTTTTCCGCATATCCTACTCTTGCTCAGGAATCTGCGGACAAAAGTATAAAAAAGTGGAAAAAAAGGGTTTCAGATGAACCGCAAAATGCAGATGCTTATTATAATCTTGGTTGTGCATATAGTGATGCTGGAAGGCATGAAGATGCTATTTCTGCTTTAAAAAGTGCAGTAGCTTTAAGACCTGATTTTGTAGATGCTCATTATAAGCTGGGACTGGAATATAAAAAGATGTTTATGCCAGTTGCAGCAGTAAGAGAATTCAAACAGGTGATCAAATTAAATCCTGATCACTTGAAGGCTCATTATAACTTAGGAATGATATATGGATGGGCAGGGATTGCAAAAGGGGCAGTAAAACATTTTAAGGAAGTGGTACGTATAGATCCAAAATGTGAAAGTGGTCACTTTAACTTAGGCGTTGCCTATGGGATCCTTCATATGCATAAAAAGGCAATAGAGGCATATAAAAATGCTGTTTCTCTTAAGCCCGATGATGCGGAAGCCCACTATGGACTCGGATATGAATATGACCAAATAGGAAACAAAGAGGCTGCTTTAAAAGAGGTGGAAATCTTAAAAAAGCTCAACAAAGAAATAGCTATTAAGTTATATGAGATAATATCTCACAAAAAGAAAAGTTACTAAAAATAAAAAAGGTGAGTGAAGGGACTCGAACCCTCGCCCACTGGGGCCACAACCCAGTGCTCTACCAGCTGAGCTACACTCACCATAGTTATATTATAACTATCAAATTCTATTTTTCTTTTCAAGAATAATATG
>JAMOPX010000105.1 GCA_027064285.1 Desulfobacterales bacterium
GTTTTAAGCAGGTAATGGAATTTTTAAACAGGACAAGGATTCATGTGGCAGCTCAGGGAGTAGGTATTGCAAGAGCTGCCTTAGATGAGGCAGTGAGATACACAAAACAAAGAAAGCAGTTTGGAGTTCCTCTTGCCTCTTTTCAGATTACTCAATTTAAGATTGCTGAAATGGCAACCATGATCAGGGCTGCCAGAAATCTTTACTATGAAGCTGCTTGGAGTGTGGATAAGGGCAAGATCGATCCAGGACTTATTGCAATGGCAAAGTGGTATGGAGGATATGTGGCTGTGCGCTGTGCTGATGAAGCACTTCAGATGCATGGAGGCTACGGTTATATAGATGAATACAAGGTTCAAAGGTTATACAGGGATGCAAAGATAATAGAAATATATGAAGGCTCAAAGGAAGTAGAAAAGCTGGTTGTAGCTAAATCTATACTGCGGTGAGGGATGTTTTATGAAAAGGATAATAAATATGAGGCAGATGTCTGTTAATCAAAAAGGCGTGATAAAAAAGGTTTCTGCAAAGGGAGAGATGGGAAGAAGGATAAGGGAAATGGGTCTTGTTCCGGAAACTCCTATCCAGATTCAGGGTAGAGCACCGCTAAAAGACCCTGTAGCAGTAAAGGT
This sequence comes from Desulfobacterales bacterium, assembly GCA_027064285.1. Lineage (GTDB taxonomy): Bacteria > Desulfobacterota > DSM-4660 > Desulfatiglandales > JALVZP01 > JALVZP01. Next base: position 633 of record JAMOPX010000105.1, read on the forward strand.
AAGAGATTTTGTTCTCACTTTAAGAAATAACGAAGCCAATTACATAATGGTAGAGGTAGATATAGAAGAGGATCAGAATGAAAAAGCTTAAGATAGCACTTGCAGGAAATCCTAATTCTGGAAAAAGCACAGTATTTAATGCACTTACAGGTGCAAGACAGCATGTAGCAAATTACCCTGGTGTTACTGTGGAGAAAAAATACGGTGAGGTGGAATACAAGGAGTGTAACATATTGGTGGTTGACCTGCCAGGGATATATTCATTGACCGCATATTCCATTGAGGAGATAGTGGCAAGAGACTTTATTCTTAATGAAAAGCCAGATTTTGTAATAGACATAGTAGATGCGTCCAATCTGGAAAGGAATCTCTATCTTACTGTTCAGCTCTTAGAGATGGGAGCTCCTGTTATAATTGCATTGAACATGATGGATCTGGCAAGTTCAAGAGGGATGATAATTGACCATGAAAAACTTTCTGAACTCATGGGAATTCCTGTGGTTCCCATGATAGCAAGGGCAAATAAGGGAATAGACAAGTTATTGGATACCATTGTGGAATTTGGATGCGAAGGTAAAAAGGAATGGAAACCTCTTGTTATTTCATATGGAATGGATATTGATGATGCCATAAGAGAGATAGAAGAGCTTATAAAAGATTCTAATATTGTCAAAAGATATCCTACAAGGTGGCTTGCCATAAAATACATAGAGCAAGATACTCAAATATTAGAACTCCTGAAGAAGGATTCTCAGCTCTTTGAAAAGATGCAAGATATATATGAAAGACTCCAGAATCATGTGCTCAACACCTTAGACGAAGATCCAGAGGCCATAATAGCAGATCACAGATATGGATATATTGCTGGTATAACCAGAAAGGTGGTTAAGAGAAAGGTTGAGGAAAGACTGAATCTTTCTGACAAGATAGACAAGGTTCTGACCAACAGGATCTTAGGCCCTGCATTGATGTTGTTTATAATCTATTTTGCTTACAAATTTACCTTCAGGGTAAGTGAAACCCCGACGCAGTGGTTAGAGAATATTTTTTCATATATGAAGCAGGTTGCGTGTTTATTCCTGCCAGATGGAATTCTCAGATCACTTGTGGTTTCAGGTATAATAGATGGTGTGGGTAGTGTGGTGGGCTTTGTCCCTCTTATCATGGTTATGTTTTTCTTTATAGCAATACTGGAAGACTCTGGTTATATGGCACGAATTGCATACATGATGGATAGGGTGCTGAGATGGTTTGGTCTTCATGGCAATTCCATACTGGCACTTATTGTCAGTGGTGGAATATCTGGAGGATGTGCTGTCCCCGGGGTATTTGCCACAAGAACCCTGAGAGGGGAAAAGGAAAGAATAGCTACCATATTAATTACTCCTTTCATGAACTGTGGAGCAAAGCTTCCAGTTTATGCCATGCTAATAGGCGCATTTTTTTATAAGGATAAAGCAAGGATTCTTCTATTACTGACTATGATGTCGTGGGGTTTTTCCCTCATTGCTGCAAAACTGCTCAGAGTAACAGTGTTAAAAGGGCCAAGTAGTCCTTTTGTTATGGAGCTTCCTCCTTATAGGCTTCCTACTGTGAAAGGTCTTGCCATACATACATGGGAGAGAACATGGCAGTATCTGAAAAAAGCAGGCACAATAATTTTGGGTTTTTCTGTACTCATGTGGGCATTAATGACCTTTCCAGGACTCTCTAAAAAAGATCTTCAATCTTTTGAAACCAAAAGGTCTTCAATTTTTAATGAACTCTTAAAAGCAGACAGTAGCAAGAGATGGATAAAAAGTGCTAAAGATATAGAGGAGTTAAATACTCTCTACGCAAGATATTCACAGCTTATGGAAAAAGGGGATAAGATAGCAATTGAAGAGATGAAAAAATCACGCTTTTTCCCTCTTATTGAAGGCGCATATTATCTGGAAAATGGTTTAGATAAGAGCAAATTCAAGAGCTTACCAGATGAATTAAAAAAAGTGGTTCAGGCTTATGTTGAATTTAGAAAAAAGATGCAGCTCTTGAAAAAAGAGAAAGAACTTGTAAAGATAAATAAAACCTTTGCCGGATACTTTGCAAAAAAAATGGAATATATTACTGAACCACTGGGATTTGACTACAGAGTCAATATTGCTCTTATAGGAGGATTTGCTGCAAAAGAGGTTATTCTTTCTACACTTGCTACTGCATACTCCATAGGAAGTGAGAAAAAAGGGCTTTCACTTTCTGAAAGATTAAGAAATGATCCTTCCTGGGATAAAGGAAAGGCATTTGCACTTATGGTTTTTATAATGCTTTATGTGCCATGTATGGCAACAGTAGCAAGTATTGTGAAAGAGACATCTTGGAGGTGGGCAATCTTTTCTATATGTTTTAATCTTCTTTTTGCCTACACAATATCATTTGCGATTTTAAATCTCAGCAGATTGCTGTAGACTAAAAAATAGAGGAGGAGACCGTGATGACCCAGATGGAAAAGATTCCTTTTACAAAAGAGGGGCTAAAAAAAATCAAAGAAGAGCTTGAATATTTGGAAAAAGTAGAAAGACCCAGGAATATAAAAGCCATCGAGGAAGCCAGGGCTCATGGTGATCTGAGTGAGAATGCTGAATATCACGCTGCAAAAGAGAGACAATCTTTTATAGCAGGCAGGATAAATGAGCTTAAAGATATAATTGGAAGATCAGAGGTCATAGAGCCTGAAGAAGGGCCTGTTGACAGGGTGGTTTTCGGAAGAACAGTGGTTTTATATAACATAAATACAGATAAGGAAGAGGTATATCAGCTGGTCGGTCCGTATGAATCTGATCCTGAAAATGGGAAGATATCTGTTACATCTCCACTTGGTCAGGCCCTCATAGGTAGAGAAAGAGGGGATGAGGTAAAGGTGAGGACTCCTGGTGGAGTTCAGGAATATGAAATAGTGGATATAAAATAAGGAGAGTTTGTGTTGAATAATGAGTCAGTAGAATATGGGAAAAGGGTGGTCTTAAAATATAAGATGCAGGTTATTCTTCCTGATGGAGAGAAAGTTGATAAGGAATATGAAAAAGTAGCTGATTTTATATATGGGGTGGAAGAACAGGCTAAGAGTTTAGAAAAGGCTATCTATGGTGGCAAAAGAGGTGATAGATTTAAGGTTCATATACCACCTCAAGAACTTTATGGTGAAAGGGATGAAGGCCTTGTTAGAGAAATACCTAAGAAAGGGCTGATAAAACAGAGGGTAAAAAAAGGTCAGTATTATAGGCAGATAAAAAAAGGCACACTTATTTCATTTAAGGTTTTGGATATAAAATCAGATTCTGTTGTTGCTGACTTTAATCCACCTATGGCAGGGGTGTCAGCAGATCTGGATGTAGAGATACTAAATGTAAAAGAAGCAAGTCCGGCAGAGATTGAGTTAGCTAAGAAGGTAGAAGCAAAAAGAAAAATAGGATGTGAATAAAATGACTATGAAAACAAAGATTTTTATACACGGCTTAGAAAGCAGTAGCCAGGGAGTAAAAGGCAGGTTTTTTCAACAGAGATTTCCAGACATGATTGTGCCTGATTTTACTGGTCCTCTTGAAGAGAGAATGGCAAAGCTAAAGAGTATATTAGGTGATAAGGATAAGATAATCATAGTAGGCTCAAGCTATGGTGGTCTTATGGGTACTATCTTTACAATGGAAAATGAAGAAAGAGTAGAAAAACTTATTTTACTTGCTCCTGCTATAAATTATTTAGACATGGCATTAGAAAAGTTTGGTATAGAAAAGAAGATAATCAAGATACCTACTCACATATACCACGGCAAAAAGGACGATGTCATCCCTCTGCAAGAAGTCAGACCTGTAGCAGATAAGATATTTGAGAATCTTTCTTTTAATGTGGTTGATGATGACCACTACCTTCACGACATTTTTTTTAACATTCCTTGGGAACTCCTTCTTAAATGAGTAAATATATAAGGGTTGCTGTTTCTGTCCCTGTAAGAGATACCTTCACCTATTACTTACCTGAGGATATAAATGATGAGGACAGGACAGGTTACGCTGTGCTGGTGCCTTTTGGAAACCAAAAAGTCACTGGTTTTGTGCTTGGAGAAGAAGAACAGATAAAAGAAGACATAGAGATCAAGCCTGTTATAGATGTATTGAGTGAATCCCCTGTTTTTACAAAAAAGATGGTGAAGTTTTTTAAGTGGATTTCTGAATACTACTTCTATCCCATAGGACAGGTGATACATGCATGTGTTCCTTCTTTGTTCAATGTGAGCCGATTTTATACTGCTACTGTTACCAAAAAGGGTGAAAAGGCTGTTGAAAAACTTCCTCAGGGAAGTGAAGAGAAAAATATACTTCTGTGGATAATGCAGAATCCTGGAAAAAAGGTAGATGTCCCTATAAGAATACTTAAGAAAATGGAGGAAAAGGGATGGATCAAGCTGAAAAGACAGATAAGAAAAAAGCAAAAAGGACCTCTTATGAGGAAGTTTATAAGGATCTCTCAGGGATTAGATGTAAAAAATATCTTTGATGAACTGGGAGATGAAGAAAAAAGATTGATTTCTATGTTGCATAAGGACAAAGAGATTCCAGCATTTCGGCTCAAAAGTGAGTTTAAAAATGTCTATTACTTAGTAAAGAAACTTCAAAGAAGAGGCATTATTGAAAGCTTTGATGCACCGGTCTATAAAGATGTAAATGTCAGCTTTATAGGTCCGATAAGTATCCCTAAGAAGCTGGAAAGACAGCAACAAATAGCCATATCAAGGATAGTCAATGGATTAAATAAGAATGAGTTTTCTGTATATCTTTTATTTGGAGTGGCAGGAAGTGGTAAAACAGAGGTCTATTTTAGGGCTACTGAGGCTGCTATAAGCAAAGGAAAGCAGGTTATACTTATGCTTCCTGAAATCTCTCTGGCTGTCTATATGGAGTCTCTTTTCAGGGCAAGGCTTGGAAAAAGAGTAGCTATATACCACAGCAAGCTAAGTGATGGAGAAAAATATGAGCAGTGGATCAGGATGGTAAGAGGAGAAGTAGATGTAGTGATTGGTGCAAGATCTGCACTATTTGCTCCTCTTCCAAGACTTGGATTAATCGTGGTGGATGAGGAACATGATCCATCCTATAAACAGGAAACCATTCCCTATTACCAGGCAAGGGATTTAGCAGTGGTAAGGGCTCAGATTGAGCGAGCAGTGGTAGTGCTTGGTTCAGGCACTCCTTCTGTTCAGTCTTATCATAATTCCCTATCAGGGAAATACAGGCTTATACTGATGAAAAAGAGGGTGGATAAAAGGCCCTTACCTGACATAGAACTGGTGGATATGAGAAATGAAAAGAGTAAAGGAATATTTAGCAAAAGACTTATTTCTGCCATAGAAGAAAACCTGAAGAAAAAGGAGCAGACCATCCTTTTTTTTAACAAGAGAGGATTTTACAGATTGTATGTGTGCAGGGGATGTGGTAAGCCTGTTAGTTGCCCAAACTGTGAAGTGAGTCTTGTCTATCACTTGGGAGAAAATCAGCTTAAATGCCATTATTGTGGTCACAGTGCAACAGAACCAGACCAGTGTCAGTTTTGTGGTGGAAGGATGTTCAGGACACTTGGTTTTGGCACAGAAAGGGTGGAAAAAGAGATATCAGAGCTTTTTCCTGAGGCCAGGCTGGGAAGGATGGATAGGGATAGCGTCAGAAAAAAGGGAGCTATAGCCAAGCTTTTGAGCCGATTTTTAAATAGAGAAATAGACATTCTTATTGGAACCCAGATGGTAACAAAAGGATATCATTTTCCCTATGTAACACTTGTTGGTGTTGTACATGCTGATATTTCTCTTTTATTTCCGGACTTCAGAGCATCTGAGTGGACATACCAGCTTTTATCACAGGTTGCTGGAAGAGCAGGAAGAGGGGAGCAAAAAGGCAGGGTAATTATACAGACATACAATCCAGAACACTACTCAATCCAGTCTGTGGTAAGTCATGACTATTTGGGTTTCTTTAAAGAAGAAAGTAAGCTTAGGTCAACCCTCAAATATCCTCCCTTTTCTCATCTTATATGCTTGAGGTTTCAGGGAGATAAAAAAGACGATGTGGTGGAATCCGCATTCCACATAGCAGAATTAGTAAAGGATATGTTAAAAAAAGACAGTTTTTTATTGAATAAAATAGACCTGCTCGGTCCAGCAGAAGCGCCTATACCAAAGATAAAAGGGAAATTCAGATGGCATATTCTTTTAAAGACCTTTCATCCATATATACATTCCTATGTATTGAAAAACATAGAAGGTGTATTAAACAAACTTCTCAGAACAAAAGCAGTAACTCTTATATGGGATGTGGACCCCTACTACATGTTATAGTTATTTAACTAAGACTGATGCCATGTATCCCACTACCTTAGAATGATCTCCTGTTACATCTCCTGAATTGGCGTATTTCAGTATTATAGCCTTCTTGACACCGCACTTTTGCGCAATAAAAAGAGCGGTCATTATAGCACCTTTACCACATGCTTCACATCTTCCAGTTATGGTATCTTTGTTTAATTCTTCGGGATCCATCTGCTTTACATGTTGTATGAGGATACTGTCCATGCTTACTGCTTCTTTGTAACTGTGATAGTGAGATAGATCACTGCTTGCCAGTATAAGTGTTGGCTCTTTTTCATTTTTTAAAAGTTTTAGTATAGCATCAGCAAGTTCTTTGCATGTATAAATATCCTGTTCTCCCATGAGAATAGGCACGATTTTAAAGTCTTTTAGCACTACCTGTAAAAAGGGAAGCTCAATCTCCAAACAATGTTCAAAGGCATGAGCCATTGGCACATACCGAATCTGATCAGATTTCTTTATAAGGCTCTTTGCAAACTTTGTATCTACAGGAACTATTCCCAACGGAGTTTTATATCCTTTTTGAAGATTTACGGATACACCATAAAAAAAGACCCTGTGGCACGGGCCTATCATGATAATTCTCTTGTATCTCTTTCCTTTTATCGCCTTAAATGCGTGTGCTGCAACACCTCCTGAGTACATGTATCCAGCATGAGGCACAATAATTGCCTTTATTTTTCCTTTTATGGCCGCTATATGCGCATTAGAAAGAAATCTGCCTATCATTTCTAAAAGCTCGTTCTTATCAGCAGGATACCATGTGCCTGCCAATATGCTGGGCCTTATCTCAGGAATTGCGCAAGCAGGTTTATAAAAGAGTAATAAAGCACACAACGAGATTGTTATAATGAAATATTTTTTCATCTTTTTAGACCCACAAACAAACATTCTCATACTTTCTTTTCTCTCTTTCCTAAATATTCTGATACTCAGAACTCTATTTAAAAACACCTCTTTCTACTTCTCTCGTTTTTATGGAAACCAGTAAAGCTTTTTGAGATGCACAACAAATTCATAGTATGTCGTACTCATGCCCGGCACATCCCAGCTTCCCCTTGGAAGATCAGGATCATTGAACTTATTTACTTTGGAGACTCCTATATTTATGTGACCACCGTATATGCTATTTATATAACGAGGTTTTCCATCCAAGGTCTTAAAAGGACGGGCAATTAAGTGGTAAAGACCTTCACTTATTACTTCGTGAGATGCAAGAGGTCCCCCATTTATCAGCTCTTTTTTAAATTCTATCTTAGCTCTCTTCACTCTAAGCACCTCTCCCATGTGCTTCCAGCACTCTCTAAAGATCTTTTCTAATGCCTGCGCCTGCCTGTCATCTGCACTCTGGTCTATGTAGATAATGCATACCCAGGGTTCTGATTTTTTAGGAGGAAAAGGAGAAGGAGAATTAAAACCATACATGACTTTCAATCCTGAAAGATCTATATCACCATAATATCCTTCCTTTATGTTAAAACTCCACACTCCCTCGCATTCGCTTTTTCCATTGTGAAACTGTGCCTGAAGCGGTGAATTCCACATGGCAGGACAAACAGGTGGTGAAGTACACCCTTCTACACAATCTCCCTTTGCCATCCATTCATATTCCTTGATCATTTCTACACCAAGTTAACAAAACTGCACATTAGTGCAATTTTGGGTGGGGTATTTGTATTCCGCCTTTTCAGGATGGCCAGCCCCACCTGGCGGTTTTTGGCCACCCATAGCCCCTGCACTAGGTGCAGGAACTAACCTACTCACTACCATCTCCCACCCCCCTAAGACAAGTACTCGTCTTAAGGGAGAAAAGTCTCTTACAAAGGACTTTCCAAGAAAAGGGAAGATGAAGACTGCTCTGAGGACTCTCCAGCTTTTTTGTCTTTTCTTTAAAAGACCCCTCACAGGCTTGTTCCTTCCAGAGACCTGATCTTGGGCAGATGAATCACCCTCAGAGCTTATCCGTATGAGATGAACAAAACCCCAAGCTGAACAAATCTGACTGCTCCTTCTGGGATCTATTTTTAGAAATATCTGCCCATACTGCCTGCACTTGTATTCAAGCATTCTGATAAAGGTGCTCCATGCTGAATCTATTATCTTTCAGTTCTTCCACCACTACACCGTGGCTTTTAGTTATGATGGTGGAAATTTGCAACTCCTTTAGCCTGCCTCTTCCATCTTTTGGAAAACTTCTTTTTCTTTGCAAGTTTCTTTTGCTCCCAAGCAAGCTTCTTAAGCCATTTTTCCAGAACATGAAGATGTCCTATCCCTTCTTTGCCACCAGAGGAACTCTCTTTGAAGTAGCCCAAGATTATAGATAAGCCTGTATGCTCCAGCAAATTTCCATAGCTTCTGCTCTTTTCCCTTACCTTTGACCTTAAACTTGTATCTATATCTTCTCAATTGCATTTTGATATTGGTTATATTATTATTTTATCTACTAATCAAGAATATATAAGCCTGTTCAAAAGGATTTTTCGAAGAGGCTTATAATAATTATACGCCATTCATCATAAATAACTGACCTTATGCAAAAGTTTCTGTCTTATCTGTATGCAATAGGAGAAGGAGGGTCTTCTACAACCTGTAAGGACGCCAGGTGGTAGGAGAAGGTATAGGAAAAAAGATATAGAGAAGCTGTTTGGGATTTGTGAAGAAGAGACAGAGAAAGCTGATGTAATTTTGTATGCACGTGTATCAACAAAAAAGCAGGAAGAGTATTTAAGGAATCAGATTGAAAGACTTGAAAGCTTTGCAAGGGAGAAAGGTTGGAATTACGAAGTAATCTCAGAAATAGCAAGCGGAATTAATGAAAAGAGGAAAGGTTTAAAGAAGCTTTTAAACAAAGTTAAAAGAGGAGAAGTTAAAAAAGTAGTGATTGAATATCCCGATAGATTAGCGAGATTTGGTTATGAGTATTTGAAGTTTTTCTTAGAAAGTTTTGGAGTATTCCTTTTACAAGCTGGAGGAGAAGAAAAAAGAGCTTAAAAGGAAACTGGAGAGAGAGGAGAACAGGTGGAAAAGTGGCCAAAAAACCGCCAGGTGGGGCTGGCCATCCTGAAAAGGCGGAATACAAATACCCCACCCAAAATTGCACTAATGTGCAGTTTTGTTAACCAGGAGTTTCAATGTTATTACTGTGTATTCAGGGAAGCCCTAGGAAAGATGGTAATACCGCTACCCTTACCTCAATATTTGCGGAAGAGGCTGAAAATATGGGAATAGAGGTAGAGTTTATAAACATCACTGATAAAAATATTTTTCCCTGCATTGAATGCGGTACTTGTGAGGAGAAGGGTTTTTGCCCAATAGAGGATGATATGCAAAAAATCTATTCTTTGTTCGTAAAAGCTGATTTTGTACTTATAGGAACTCCCATGTTCTTTTATGCTCCTCCTGCTCAGCTAAAAGCACTGATAGATAGATCACAGGCTTTATGGGCAAGAAGATATATATTTAAGCTTTCTGATCCTGGAAGGCTGTGGAGAAAGGGTTTTATGATAGCACTTGGCGCAACAAAGGGAAAAAATCTGTTTGAAGGAGCAAATCTTATAGCAAAGTATTTCTTTGATGCTGTCGGAGCAGAATACTTAGGGTTTCTTGGATATAGGAAGATTGAAAAAAAGGGAGATATAAATAAACACCCAAAAGCAATAGATGAGGTTAGAGAAAAGGCAAGAGAACTTTTAGTGCCGTATTTGAAAAGACATAAAGTTCTTTTTGTTTGCACAGAGAATGCATGTCGAAGTCAGATGGCTTATGCCTTTGCAAGAGCCTACTTAGGTAATAGGCTGGATATAAAAAGTGCAGGAACCAATCCAGCAGACAAAATAGATCCAATGGTTATAGAGGTTATGGCTGAAAAGGATATAGATGTGCTTTATTTGAAACCTCAGTCTATAAAAGAAGCGGTTAGCAATTGGACTCCAGATCTGGTAATCTCTATGGGATGTGATGATGAGTGTTCAAATATATTTTCGTCCCCTGTTGAAAAGTGGGACTTAAAGGACCCACGAGGAAAATCCTTATCTTTTATGAGACAAATAAGAGATGAGATAGAAATAAAGATAAAAGAGCGGTTTAAAGATTATTAAAATATTTTTTATAATATTCCGCAAAATTTGATATCTTGCAGAATATTATAATTGACCTTAACCATAAATAGAGCTTGTTCCTGTTCTTGGGCATTTTCCCTAATAAAATAAGACAGTTTCTCTATGGATGTATGTTTAACTTTTTTTCTATAATGTTTAGTATAAAAGCTGTTTTATTATATAGAGTTTTGATATAGTTATTAATTTTTAGCTATACTTGACAATATATATCATAAATATTATATTCCAAAGCATGAAGGAAAGAAAAGTAATGGAGATATTGTGGATATTAAGATAAGAATGGGAGAGAACTCCCTCTCCGGAGTCCCTCATAGGGATAAGGAGTAGTAGTTCGCTTTTAAGCAGGGTTGATTCTTCTGATTACCAGATGTGTAACAATTTAGCTATATTTTGATACATCTGGTAGTCACTAAGCAAAAACCAGGTAGCCAAATATAACTAAGAAAGTGGTCCAAATTTGCTGCAGGAGGATGAATAAATGAAAGATGTAGTAATAGTAAGTGGATGTAGAACCCCTCTAGGAGTATTTGGCGGATCTTTAAAAGATGTCCCATTAGTTGATCTTGGGGCATTAGTAATAAAAAATGTTTTAAAAAAAGTAAATCTCAGACCTATTCCAACTGATGAAATGAGAGAAATCTATCCTGACAGATTGAAAGATCAGGGAGTCATTGAGCTTGAAAAGATGTATATGGACTGGGATGATTCAGCAATCCCTGTTCCTATAGATGAGGTGATAATGGGAAATGTGCTTCAAGCAGGTCATGGACAAAATCCTGCAAGACAAGCTTCTATAAGAGCAGGGATACCTAAGGAAGTGCCTGCCATGACTATAAATAAGGTCTGTGCCTCTGGACTTAAGTCAATTGCTCTTGGTGCCATGTCTATAATGACTGGAATGGCAGAAGTAGTAATTGCAGGTGGATTTGAAAATATGAGTCAGACACCTTTTGCCCTTCCAAAGGCAAGATGGGGATATAGAATGGAAATTGCTGGAAAAGGAGAGCTTTTGGATCTGATGGTGTGGGATGGTCTTTATGAGATATTTTATGGTTATCATATGGGTGTTGTAGCAGAAAATATAGCTTCTCTTTATGGTATATCAAGAGAAGAACAAGATGAGTTGAGTGTGCTTAGCTACAACAGGGCGCTGAAGGCAATAAAAGAAGGTCTTTTTAAAGATGAAATTGTGCCTGTTGTTATAAGCACAAAAAAAGGCGAAAAGATATTTGATACTGATGAAAGGCCAACAAAGGTGTCATTAGAAAAGATACCAAAACTTTCACCGGTCTTTAAAAAAGATGGCACTGTTACAGCAGGTAATGCATCTGGTATAAATGATGCTGCGGCTGCGGTTCTTCTTATGAGCTATGATAAGGCAAAGGAGTTAAGAATTGAGCCGATTTTGAAGATAAAAGGCTTTGCTTCTACTGCTGGTGATCCTGCTTATATGGGGCTTGGACCTGTCAGCTCCATCAGAAAGGTTTTAAAGGATGCAAAGATGCAGCTTTCTGATATAGATCTAATAGAGTTAAATGAAGCATTTGCTGCACAGGCTATAGCCTGTTTTAGGGAAATAGGCATAGATAATGAAAGGGCAAATGAGCTGGGAAGTGGTATTTCTCTTGGTCATCCCATTGGTTGCACAGGCGCAAGAATGGTAGTAACAGGGATGTATCAGATGAAAAGAAAAGGATATAATACAGGACTCTTTAGTTTGTGCATAGGTGGTGGCATGGGTATGGCCATGCTTGCAGAAAGATGTTAAACTTCATCAGATAAATCCGCTATAAGAGAAAAGCTCCAGTGGATAATTGGTTTATAAGAGTATTTTCTTCATCTATTGGAAAAAAGCTTGTTATGGCTATAACAGGTCTTTTCTTTTGCCTTTTTCTTATTCTGCATCTGATTGACAATATGATGGTGTATAAAGGCAAAATAGCATTTGACAAATATGTAAACTCTCTTCACACATTTCCTCTGTTAATCAGCGTTATAGAAATAGGCCTTATGCTTTTTGCACTGCTTCATATAGGCTTTGGGCTTTATCTTTTTTACCAAAACCAGAAAGCAACAGCTGTGAAATATAGCATTAGAAAGTGGGCAGGTGGAAGAACTTTAAGTTCTTCTCTTATGCCGTATACCGGTCTTTACATATTGGTTTTTATTGTCGTTCATCTTGTTAATTTTAGGTTTGCGATTGAAGAAGGAAAAAGCATTTATAATATGATGAATATTGCTTTTTCCAGCCCTCTATATGTAGCATTTTATACCCTTAGTATGATGATTGTAGCTCTGCACATAAGACACGGTTTTTGGAGTGCATTTCAGACATTGGGGCTTAATCATCCAAAGTATATGCATTTTATTCAAAAAGTGAGCACTCTTTTTGCCGTAGTTGTTGCTATAAGTATGGCTTCTGTGCCGATATATTTATTTCTAATCTAAGTGGAAGTAATATGAAGCTTGATTCAAAAATACCTTCTGGTCCTATTGAGACAAAGTGGGAAAAATTTTGCTCAGAAGTAAAGCTTGTCAGCCCGGCTAATAAAAGAAGATGTGACATAATTGTTATTGGAACAGGACTTGCTGGTGCATCTGCTTCAGCAACCCTTGCTCAACTCGGTTATAATGTGAAGACATTTTGCTTGCAGGATAGTCCCCGCCGCGCTCACAGCATTGCTGCTCAAGGTGGGATAAATGCTGCAAAGAACTACCAGTGTGATGGCGACAGTGTCTGGCGTCTTTTTTATGACACCATAAAGGGAGGAGATTTCAGGGCAAGAGAGGCAAATGTTTATAGACTTGCAGAGCTGAGCACAAGGATAATAGATCACTGTGTTGCTCAAGGAGTGCCATTTGCAAGGGAATATGGTGGGCTTCTTGCAAACAGATCCTTTGGTGGTGTTCTTGTATCAAGGACTTTTTATGCAAAAGGACAAACAGGACAGCAGCTCCTCTTAGGTGCCTACTCGCAAATGATGAGATGGGTCGCTGAAGGGCAGATTAAGTTTTTTCCCAAAAGAGAAATGATGGATCTTGTGGTGATAGATGGTAAAGCAAGAGGGATAATTGTCAGAAATCTTATCACAGGAGAGATTGAGTCTTATTCAGCTCATGCGGTAATCCTTGCTACAGGAGGATATGGAAATCTATATTGTCTTTCTACAAATGGCAGAAATGGAAATGTGAGTGCAATATGGAAGGCACACAAAAAAGGAACATTTTTTGCAAATCCATGTTTTGTTCAGGTACATCCCACATGCATTCCTGTCTCTGGAGAATATCAGTCTAAGCTGACTCTTATGAGTGAAAGTCTTAGAAATGACGGAAGGGTGTGGGTGCCAAAAGATCCAAAAGACAAAGACAAACCTCCAGACGAGATACCTGTATCAAAAAGGGACTACTTCTTAGAAAGGATATATCCTACCTATGGAAATCTTGTGCCAAGAGATGTGGCTTCCAGAGCAATAAAAAGGATATGTGATGAAGGAAAGGGAGTTGGGCTAACAGGACAGGCAGTTTATTTAGATCTTACAGATGCCATAAAGAGATATGGAAAAGAGACAATAGAGAAAAGATATGGAAATCTGTTTGATATATATGAAAAGATCACAGGGCAGAGTCCTTATGAAGTCCCTATGAAGATATATCCTGCTGTTCACTATACAATGGGTGGACTTTGGGTAGATTATACGCTTATGACCACAATTCCTGGGCTTTTTGCGCTTGGAGAGGCAAATTTTTCTGATCATGGAGCTAATAGACTTGGTGCAAGTGCGCTTATGCAAGGACTTGCTGATGGCTATTTTATTATTCCTTATACATTAGGAGGATATTTAGCTGGAGAGAGCTTTTCAGAAGTAACAGAAGATCATCCTGCTTTTAGGGAAGCAAAGCTTCAGGCAGAAGAGCTTATAAAAAAGCTTCTTTCATTAAAAAAAG
>JAMOPX010000106.1 GCA_027064285.1 Desulfobacterales bacterium
GGATCATATAGCAGAGGCCATCCAATTTAGGATATTGGATAGAAAATTGTTCTTTTAAAGGGATAAGGTGTTCATTCTGACTGCTATATGCTACTAGATGTATTAAAAAATTGTTATACCAAAACTATTGTGTAAATGTTTTTATAATGTATAATTAGCTATCATATTCTCCAGAGCTTAATCCAATAGAAAGGGTTTTATCTAATAGAAGAATTGGAAAATGCTGTATGTAAAATAGTCAACTCTTTTACAGATGAACAGCAGCAATTCTTGGTGAGTTTGTAGAGATAGTATTTATAAGGTAACTCAGAAAAATAGAAATTATTTTTTCGTAAAGTTTGTCAAAAAAATAGGTATAAAGAAGTTATCTAAGTGCCTATTATGAGAGTAAAAAATCAACAAAGTTGACCAGTTCCTGACCGAGAATTACTGGATGAGCAGATGAGCACTTGAAAATTTATAAGGAGAATGTATAATTATAATATTTTGCAAAATTTAATATTATATGGGTAATTTAAATAAAGGAAGGGGGTAAGTTGGTGTGGCAAAAGTTACTATAGATGGAAAAGAGTATGATACAGATAATCTTCCTAAGGAGGCAATTGATCTTATAAATTCACTTCTTTTTGTTGAAAATGAATTAAGAAGGCTTCAGAATCAGATAAGCATATATAATACAGCAAAGGTATTCTATATTCAAAGACTTAGGGAATTCTTTAAAAAAGAATAACTAAAGATATATCATAAGATGATTTTTAGCCTTTGAAGATTAAATGCTTTTCTTCCAGAAAAGAACGATTTTGCTTCTTTTTCAACTTCTTCTTTTTTAATTTCTTTAGTCAGTCGAGTTTCTCCTCTATATGGGATTTGTCTATTTATAGAAGTGAGATATTTATATGTTTCATCAATTGCTGAATCTTTTCCATATTCAAGAGCAAACTTTAAAAGTAGTGTTTCTATGGAGTTTAATTGAACTGCTGCACCTTTTGTTATTTTTGAAACAAGTATTGTCCCTGTAAATAGTGTGAAAGAGAAATCTATTAAGAGTTGATTTTCTCTTGAGATTTTAAATGATTCAGGAAGTTCATATTTGGGTATATTTAAGTCTATATCTTTATTATCACAGCATATAAAAAATTCACCAGATGCAGCTACCTGATAGAATGCTTTTAAGACAGAATAAGGATTTTTTTTAAATTCAGGGTGTTCTGAAATCCTTACCGGGTCTTCTCCCAGAGAATAAAAAAAATCATAAGTAACTCCTGACAAATGAAATCTATGTCCACCTGGAAGCTGAATCTGTCTTCTTAGCTTTTCTGGAGACTGCCGTGGGAGAAGAAAATATCTTTCAGCAATAAATGAGATAGCATCATCTTTGTTATGTATCCCATTCTTTACCCATACATCGTGATGTTCTCCAATGTTTAAAATAAAGTCTATAACTGTTTCTCTAATCCTTGGACTATCTTTAAACTTTATTACAGTAGGGATATGTGATGGAAAAAGGCTCATCTCTGGATCATTTAGCTCAAGCTCCATCCTTCCAGCAAACATAATTCCTGTGTCTTTAAAATCGTCATATATTTCAAAAAAATATATTGGAAATGCATATTCAGCAAGAACATTGTGTAGTAAGTATTTCCTTTGATCAATATCTTTATCTTTTAAATATCTGTTTACTGCTGCTCTTACTTTGTCATGATTCATTAAGTACCTCGTTGGCCTTGTAGTAAATATTTTAAAAAGTTCGAGTGTCATATTAATCTTTGACTCATCATCAATGTCTTTTGGCACAATTTCTCTTATAAATTTCCAAAATATTGCTGTTTCTATAGCACCAGGGATTGCTGCAAACTCTAAATACAGTAGACCACCTTTTTTTAGCTTGTTTTTTACAAATTCTCTTACGGCCCTTTTTGCAGAAGGTGTAAGCCAAGTATATAGTCCTGCCATTGATATATAGTCAAAATCTGGCAAAGAATAGTTTTTAAGATTTTCAAAAGAATCACAAATAAATGTGATGTTTTTGATTCCTAATTTTTTAGCTTGATTTTTTGCATAGTTTACGCTCTTTTCATTAAAATCTATTCCATAAAATTGAGCTTTAGAGTAAAGCATAGCATTTACAATAAGTGTTTTTGCTCTTCCACATCCAAGGTCTATAAAGGTAAAGGATTTACTGAAGTCTGGCGGAACAAATCCCTTATATGCTGCTACAAAAGAGTTCATTGCTGGATAGATGTTTGGGATGAAACGCTCAATAAATTCTTCTTCTGTTGGATAGGATTCTTTTTTGTTCATACTATTGTAACTCCTAAGAAACCAGAAGGTTTTACAGAATCTTGATAAATAAGTGCTTCCTTATCACCTAAGGACTTAAATCCGTCATTAAGTATCTCAATTACTGGAGTGAGATATTTTTCATATCTTCTCCATTTTTCAACAGATGATTTGTATATCTTTTGCCTTACCTGGGTAATGCTTGCTGTCTTAACTGGTCTCTTTGTATGATAAAATTCAAGTACAGAAACCTCCCACGGAAGTTCACAAAAATCAAGAACATCCCTTATCACATCTTCGGGTTCAGTTGTAAGCCTTTCGTAATTTAGTTCATATATTCTTTCCGGAAACAACTTTTTCCAATGATCCATAATAGCTTTGTGATCATTTAGCATATGTCCTATCCATCTAAGATCAAATGCAAATCCCATTGTTCCATGAGCTGCTGCAAAGTTTTGCTGATAGTTTGAAAGGGCAACATCCATATCATTTCTTTTAAGGTGAATAATTTTTGCATTTGGGAGTATTAGAAGAATTAAACCTATATAGTCAAAATTGTGTGGCAGTTTATCGACAAAAAAGGGGGATGTATCATTTAGTTTTTTTACTCTTTCGCAATAATATCCACCTGCATCTTTAAGCAGTTTTTCGTCCATTTCTAACATGGCCTCTGGCCATCTTTTTTTCACAACCTTTGGCATAAGGTGGGTTAAACGAGGAATAAAGCTCAGCTCTCCTGCAGGATATACCAGTGAATGGCTGCCTATAATCTGTTCTGTTAGGGTGGTCCCACTTCTTGGCATACCAAGCACAAATATAGGTGTTCTTTTGGATGCATATCCAAGTCCTTTTAACTTTTCTACAAGCTCTGGCGTGAATACTTCAATGGTTTTTTCTATCATGTATCTGTGTTCTCTCCAGTCATAATCAATTGTCTGTTTTATCAGCTCATTCGCAACAGTAAGCACTTCAAATGCAAGATCATATTCCTTTTTTTTTTCTAAGACTCTGTGAAGAGTAAATCCCGCAGAAGCACGAGTTTGGGGAGGAAGTACAATGGAATTTAGCAATAGAAACAGAGATTCTATTTCTTCATCAGTAGCATCATACTCGTTCATTTCTACTTGATTAATTACTGAAGCAGGATTAATAGAAGTAAGCTTCTTCTGCTCTTTTTTTGCTTTTTCAATCTCTCCGATTGAAGTAAGGACATGGGCTAAGCGTTGCAATAGGTTTATATCAGACGGAAACTTATCTAACCCTTGTTCTATCACTTCTTTCGCTTCTTCTCCTCGGTTTCTTTCCATGTATATGTTTGACTTAAGAATATACCATTTGGGATAGTCTTTTTTCATCTGATCTAAATCTTCTTCTGCAGTATCTATAAAACCAGCTTCTATTCTGCACTCGTTAAGCTCCAGCTTTAGCATATCTATTATTTCATCTTTCTTTTCTTCTTTATCTTTTATCCATGAAAGATCTTCTAACCACTCTTTTAGTAATGTACCAGCTCTATTTATATTTTTATTCTCTTTTAGTGCTTCGATTAACTTCATTCTAAGTCTTATATCGTTTGGATATTTATTTACTGCTTCATAAAGAATAGAGATAGCTTCAGAGAACCTTCCTGCAATGGATAGGATATTACCTAAGTTTAAGTACAGATCAGGTTTATTCTCTTTTTCTATCTTTTGATAGAATTCTTCAATAATCTCATCAATCCTTTTTAGCTGAAGGTAAGCTAAAGCTATTTTTTCTTCAACTTTAGGAAAGTCGGGATTTATTGAAATGACTCTGTTAAAGTAGTCTATTGCCTTTTCTATTTCATTTCTGTTTAAATACAAGACTCCAAGATTATAAAGCACCTCCACTCTATCAGCCTTTATTTCAAGGCTTCTTTCCCAACAGTATCTTGCATCTTCAAGTTTTCCTTGAGAGAAGTGGATTGCCCCCAATCTTGCCCATACAGCTTCGTCAATATCTGGAAATTCTGTAGCTTTTCTTAAAGCAGACTTTGCTTCTTCTATATTTCCTAAAAGGAAGTTTAAAAGTCCCCAATCTGAAAATTCTATTGAGCTTGAAAAAAGTCGTGGATCTATATCTGAAATAGGGGTATGATCTTTCTCTTTTCCTGTAAGAAGAACAAAGATTGTGTAAAGCAGTTTTCCATAATTGTCTTCTAATATTATTTCCTTTTTTTGTTTTATTATTTCTTCAACTTCATCCAATTTTTTGTCTTTTATTAAATTATGGATTTGCTTTAGCATATTGTTTCCAAAAATTCTTATTGAGACTAATCTTTGATTTTATTTTTATTGGGATATGTTTTTCCATTAATCCCAATTTATATCCTAAAAATCTTGTCATGGTATCAACAACAGCGTAAGGTAACCATTTAACATTATTCTTTATTAAAAATCTAGTAAGTCCTATAAGATATTTTATTCCTTCTTTTTCTGCTAACATATCATTCTGACCTATATGTTGGTTTTTCATAAATACTCCTATATCAAAGTATCTTTTAAATAGAGAGAAAAAAGAGTAATTATGAGAATGATACACAACTGCTGAAGGCTCATATACTATTTTATATCCTTTTTTTAAGACCTCTGAAGCAAAGAACATGTCTTCGTTGATTATTACATCTTCTGGAAAGCCACCAATTTCTTCAAAAATATCCTTTCTAATAGCAGAACATACATTAGAAAAAAAAAATGTTTTTATGCCTAATTCAGATGTTTGGTTGATCTCTTTTATTATTTTTTTGTTTGGATAATTAAAAGTTCTAAAATAGATTTCTATAGGATTTGCATCTGCTTTTGGAATCTGTCGAGCATATGAAGCGCCAATAAAATTTTGGCTCAAAGGACTTGTTAGATTTTTCAACAAGTTTTTGTCCGCTGGAATTACATCTTGTGTCATAAAGACAAATACATCTCCTGTAGCAACTGATGCTCCCAGATTCCTTGCTTTTCCATGATTAAATTCTTCTTCTTTGATTTGTATAATTTGGGCATTGAATTGAG
The DNA here is from genome assembly GCA_027064285.1 of Desulfobacterales bacterium. Lineage (GTDB taxonomy): Bacteria > Desulfobacterota > DSM-4660 > Desulfatiglandales > JALVZP01 > JALVZP01. The sequence continues at coordinate 5,307 of JAMOPX010000106.1, forward strand.
TAGCTATTTTTAATGTGGCATCTGTAGAGGAAGAGTCCACAATTATTAATTGATGTGGCCTTAGTAATTGTTCTTTTAGTCTTAAAAAGAGGTTATTTAGGAACCTTTCTGCATTTTTTGTAGGAATTATTACAGAGATTTTCATTTTTTATATTTACTTTGTACAGTTTAAAGATATTATCTTTCTCATTCCATTTTTTTATAAGGATAAGAAATGGAAAGTTTATTTCTTTTTGCCATTTTTCTTTTTCCCAAAATACATATTTAATTTGGTTTTTGATTAAGTATGAAATAATTTCCTTTTTTGTTAAATTAAATATTTTTATGTTTGTGAGAACTTTTGTATCACAAAAAGATGTTAAAGAGGTTCTATTAGCATAAAGATCAACTCTTCTATCATTTGTCAGTACAGCAACAAAACTTCTATACTGCTGTTGAGAGATATAATCTCCTGCCTCTTTATATACAAGACAATCTTTTCTTCTTTCTTTAATATTATAACTAAAGCTAGTCACTATTATAAATATACTCAGCAAAAGCACAAGCTTATTTTTATAAACATTATTCTGCCATTTATTCACAATGAAAGATATACAGGGAGCTATTAAAAGAAAATAAGGAAAGAAAAATATAACAAGATATCTTCTAGAAAAACAAATAAAACCAAAAAGAATGGTCAAAAATATTATAGAAAAAGTGCCTAACATAAGAAGATACTTAAACTCTATCCTTTTTAAGGAAGGCAACAGACCTTTTAGTCCTATAAAAAAAAGCACAAAAAAAGGAATAGAAAATATATATAAAATGCCACCCAATATATGAGGAGAAATATTTAAAAGATTATCTATACTGAAGTATTTAAAAGAAAGCATTAATTTTAATCGTGGTGCCAAGTAGAAATCCCAAAAATTTGTTCTAAAAAGAATTACTGTGATCAGCACTATAATGGATAAAATATAAATAATGTAATAAAATCTTTTATTACTTTGGATAACCACAAAAAAAGGAAAAAGGAACAGAAATAATACTCCTTCTATTCTGGTAAAAGAAGAAAGAACAAAAATAAAAATAGAAAGAAAGAAATATAAGAGCTTTCTTTTCTGAAACCAATATAGAGAAAACAAAAGTCCAAGGCTTAATAAAAACCAAAACATTTGATCTTTTATTACTTCACTGCTCATTCTGCAAAGAAATGGATTTACCGCAAACATCAAGGAGGAAAGAAATGCAGAAGTTTCATCAGTTATCAACAGAAAAGAAAAAAAGACAGGTATTACCGAAATAACTGCGAAAAAAAATGAAAGTGCTCTTGCTGAAAATACCCAATCTTTAAAAATATTATAAAATGCAGGTATAAAGAAATGATAAAGTGAAAGATATTTTTTCCCACAATTTTTTGCTGCTGATATTTTGCCTTTATATATGAGTTTTGCCTGTTCTATATACTCAAAAGCATCTGGATTTACTACAGGAGTTCTATACCAAACCCATAACTTAATAATAAAGGAAACTATAAGTAATAAAATAAGTGCTTTATATTTTTCATCAATAATACTCATTAACTTTTGAACTACGATTCTCTTAAGGCCTGATCTGTCACTTTAAGGATAGGTTCTAAAATATAGTCTATAATTGTTCTTTTTTTAGTGGTTAAATAACATATTGCCGGCATACCTGGATATAAATATGCTCTGTATTTTTTTAATTCGGCTTCATTTACTCTAATATGGGCTTTATAAAAAGAATAAAAGCCTTTTGATGTACTGATCGAAAACTGATCTGCCGATACATAAACAACTTTCCCACTAACAGGGGGAGTTGATCTTCTATCAAAAGCAGTAAGTTGAACCCTTGCATTCTGGCCTTCATATACTTTTGTTATGTCTTTTGTCTTTATCCTTGCTTCTATTATAAGTTCTGAATTTTCAGGTACAATTTCCATAAGTGGTTCTCCAGGCTTTATAACCCTGCTTTCACCAGGATTAACCTTGACATTTAACACAATCCCATCTATTGGTGCAACAATATCAAGTCTTTTTTTTGCATCTATTAATGGCCTTAATTGCTCTTTAAGAGAAAATATCTCATCTGTTACTTTTCTAAGCTCTGAAACTGCCTCTTCTTTGTATTTGTTCTTTTCATTTAAGATCTGCAATCTTATCTGTGCTATCCTTTCATCAAGTTCTGCGAGTGTATGAAAAAGAGACTCCTTTTTTCCTTTTGTCTCTGCAATCTTTCTTCTTAATTCAAGAATCTGGGTTTTGTCTATGTAATTCTTTTTAAACAAAGCTTCTTTTGCTGCAAGCTCTTCTTTTAAAGCAAGATAAATCTCTTTTTGGGCTATAAGCTGTGCTTTTACTCCTTCCTTTTCTCTCTTTAACTGCTCTATCTGCTTTTCATAAAGAGATATCTTGTTTAAGAGGTCTTGTCTTCGAGAAGCAAAGATTGCCTCTTCTTCATCCATAACCGCTTTTACCTTTGGATCATCTTTTCTCTTTAAGAGCTCTTCTGGCCAGGATATTTTAGGCTTCATTAGACTTTCTGCCTTAAGTCTTGCCCTCTCCGCCATCTTAAAATCCAGTTTTCCCTGCAGTAAATCTATCTGAGCATTTATCTTTTCACTTTTCAGCTGAATGAGAACCTGCCCTTTTTTTACCTTATCCCCTTCTTTCACAAAGACCTTATCTACAATTCCTCCTTCTAAGTGCTGAATGATCTTTTTATTTCCTGAAACTTTTACCTCACCAGGAGCAATTACTGCGCCATAAAATGGCAGAAAAGCTGCCCATGCCAAGAGCCCTCCAAAGAAAAGCACGATAATAATTATTCCTAAAATTACATATTTCTTTGGATCTGTGTTAACTATAATAGCATTCTTATCTTCTTTCATATCTGACCTCACCTCTTTGAGCTTGCTTTGCTGGCTGTCCCATAAGGGCTTGGAGTACCTGTTTTGTTGGTCCAAACATAACTATACGACCATCTTTTAGAACTAGTACCTTGTCTGCTATAGAAAGCACGGAAGGTCTATGACTGACCACAACAATTGTGCTTTTTCTTTCTTTTAGTGCTTTTAGCCCTGCTACAAGTGCCTTTTCTCCCATGTCATCTAAGTTAGAATTTGGTTCATCAAGAACTATGAACTTTGGTTCACCATAAAAAGCACGAGCAATACCGATTTTTTGCCTTTGTCCACCTGATATCTTCGCTCCTCTTTCTCCTATATCGGTGTCATATCCTTGAGGAAGAGAAAGTATCATCTCATGTGCACCTGCAAGCTTCGCTGCTTTTATAACTTGTTCGGAATCAATACTTCCAAGTCTTGCTATGTTTTCAGCAACTGTGCCTTCAAAAAGCTGTATGTCCTGAGGAAGGTAACCTAAGAATTTCCCCAGTTCATTTTTATCCCATTGTGATATATCAGCTCCGTCTATCTTTACTGTTCCTGCAGTCGGTTGATATATACCAAGCATTATTCTACAAAGTGTTGTCTTTCCTGAGCCAGATGGACCAACTACTACAACAACCTCTCCTGGCTGAATTTTAAAATTAATATTAGCCAGTATTTGTTTGTCTCCTATTCTGAAATTTACCCCTTCTACTAAAATTTCTCCCTTTGGAGCAGGAAGCTTAGTCTCTGGCTTTTCTTCATATTCTGAAAAAAGTTGATTTAGCCTCTTATATGCTCCTCTTGCATCTTGAGTCTGTTTCCATGTTGCCATCATAGAGTCTATAGGGGATAAAAATTGTCTTGTTATTATTGAGGCTGCGATTATAGATCCCGGAGTTGCCTTAGACTGAATTGCAAGATAAGCTCCTGTTCCATAAACTAATATAGGGATAAGAGTTCTAAAGCTTGTTATTATAGAAGAAAATATTCCGCTTAATCTGGTAGATTGATCTAATACTGATAGCAATTCAGTATTTCTTTCTTTCCATCTTTCTAATATTCCCGGAAACATATTCATAACTGTTATTGTTTCTGCACCTGTAAGCAGGATATTCTGCCATGTGTTCATTTCATCTTCTATAGCACGAACTGTTTCGAATTTTTGGGAAGTAAATTTTGCCTGCAAATATCCCAATATAAATGATGCAATTCCACCGCTTACAGCAAGAATAGCAAGATAAGGATGAATAAGATATACCACAAATAGATAAATTGGCATCCAAGGAGAGTCAAATATAGAAAATATAGCACTTCCTCCTAAGTAATTCCTAAGTACTTGCAGATCCCTCGATCCATATCTGTAACCTATACCTTCAGGCCTTGCATGTTTTTTTATAGTTTTTTCTAATACTTCGTCGCTAAGGCTATGATGGATATTTAGACTTGCAAGTATAAGAATTTTGGACCTTAATATATCAAGCAAGCACATAACTATAACTGCAAGAAGAGCACCTACAGAGATTGTTAAAAGGGTAGGAACAGAAAAGCTGTTTAAGACCCTATCATATATTGCAAGCATATAAAGGGGAAAGGTAAGGTTAAAGACATTAACAAAAAAACTAAAAATACCAGCAAATAAAAAATACTTTTTTATGCATTCTCTTAAGTATTCTCTCATGGAATCTCACCTTTACGTATGCCCATAGCATATTTTAGATTTGCTAAGGATATTTGAAAGTCAAGTATTGCCTGACTATAATTTGCTCTTGCCCTTGTAAGTCTTTCCTGAGCCTCTAATACTTCTGAAATAGATCCTATAAGGAGTCTAAACTTTTCTTCAGCCTGTTTATAATTTTCTTCAGCTGCCTTAAGAGCTATTTTTGTTGTAGTAATTCTCTTTAACGCTTCTTTTACAGAAAGATAATATGTCCTTACTTCGTTTCTGATAGTATTCTTTGAGTCTTCTATCCTTTTATCAATGGCTTTTATGACAAATTTTGTTCTTTTGATCTGAAAAAAATTTCTTGGCAAACTGTTTAGCTCCCATTTCATAGAGACGTATGAATTCCAATAAGATATGTCAAAATCCCTATCATAATACCCAAACATTGATCTTCCTAATTCAGCATAATCCCTTGAGTATTCATTATAATTTATACCAACTCTTAAGGAAGGAAGTATTCTGGAAAGCCATGTCTTTCTTTCATCTTCGTATATCTTCCTTCTAAATTCTAAGATAGAAATCTCTGGCCTGTGTTTAAAAGCATAACTTAAACATTCTTCATAGCTCTTCTCAAAGGTATATGCCTTAGGCTTTTTATACCGTAGGGTAATCTTTTCATCTGGAGAAAGTCCTATTAGTGTTTTTAAAAAGTTTGTAAAATAATTCTTTTTGTTTTTTTCAATAGAAAGCTTTTGTTTTACATCTTCTAAATCTACTTTTGCATTGAGAACATCAGTATATGATATAAGCCTTTTATTAAAAAGTGCTTTTGCATAGTCAAAATTTACCCGCAAATGCACTATAGCATCATTTAAACTTTTGATATCTTCATCCACTTTGAGGATATTGTAAAAAGTAGTTGATATATCTTTTATAAGCTCTATAGTAGTAAGTCTTTTTTGATATTCTGCTATCTTTTTTTCTAACTTTGCCCTGTGATATTCAGACAGATTTGAAAAAAGAGATAATATATCTTTACTTATATCAAATGAAGTCAGATCTGAAGTCTGATCTAAGTAATCTTCATTTACTGCTCCTGATGATCCAACAGACATAAGCTTTTGATGAGATCGATTTATTGACATATCTGGAAGAAGCAAATTTATCAATGCCGTTTTTATATCTTCTGATCTGCTTAATTCTGTATATAGGTCTGCTTTAAGCTTAGGATTGTATTTTAATCCCATCTGGATACAGGTCTTAAGATCAAGTTGAATAGCATAGCCTATAGAAAACTCTAAACATAAAAATGAGCACAAAAAAAATAAAAGTAAAAAAATTACTTTTTTCATATAGTTATCCGATAATTATCTATAAGTTCTTTTAGAGTTATATGGAGAAGATCATTAGAATAATATTTGTTTCTTAATTTAATCCAATTATCTTTTAACTTCTGCCACATTTTCTTTTCTATGTAAATAAGTTTCTTTTCAAGTTGTGGATCATTAAACATTCCTTCATCAAGTTTTAAAAATTCGGATAGATTTATCATTATAGAGTCAAAAAGTGATATTAACATAATCATTTTTGCTGCTTTTCTTATAGGAATATCTAATGAAACTATATAAGCCTTAAATTTTTGCAGTATTTCTTCTGATGAAAGTCCCATATCAGACATATCTTCAGTTATTAAAAACCATGCTATTCTGGCCAATTTTTGCTGGCATATCAGAGGCATTTCCTCAAACCATTTAAAAAATGGTTCATGCATGAGCAACTTTCTTTTGAATAAAGGTTTTATTGGATAACAGCTTTTTTAGTACCAAGTCTCTGGGACCAACGCCAACTTTCATTCCATTTCTTAGTATAAGGATTTTATCTACTATAGAAAGGATCTTTGGAGTATGAGATATTATTATACAAGTAAGCTCTCTTTTTTGTTTTAACTTCATCAGATATGATATGAGCTTCTGCTCAGAGATTTCATCTAAGTTGGAATTTGGTTCATCAAGTATAAGAAAAGCTGGGTTGTTGTATATTGCTCTAACAAATCCTATCTTCTGCTTTTGGCCACCAGAAAGCAGGTTTGTATTTTCTTTGTCTATAAAAGTATCATAGGAATCAGGAAGCTCTTCTATAAACTTAAGGTCAAGCTCTTCAACAATCTCTTTAACTCTTTTTTCATCTATTTCCTTAAAACCAGTAAGATTTTCCATAACTGTTCCAGGAAACAAAATCACTTCCTGAGGTAGATACCCTATGTGCTTACCTAAACTCTCTTTGTCCCATTTGGATATATCATACCCATCCAACCTGATACTTCCAAATAAAGGCTGCCATATACCACCCAAAAGCTTAGCAAGCGTAGTTTTTCCTGCTCCTGTTGGCCCTATAATTCCTAAGAATTCTCCTTTACTCAGAGAAAAGGTTATGTTTTTCAGGATAATCTTCCCAGATAGGGAAAAATAGACATTCTCTACAGTAAGATTACCTTCAGGTTTTGGAAGTTTTAGTGATTTTTTCTTCTTTGTATCTATATTTTTTTCCCAAAAGAATAAAAACCTGCTTAATCTATTATACGCCTCCCATGCTGAGATTGTCTGCTTGTAGGAGTGCATAAGTTTTATAAGAGGTCTTGTTGCTTGTCCTTCAAGTATAGAAGCAACAATAATAAAACCAGGACGAATTTCTCCCTTTATAACAAAATATGCTCCAAGCCCAAAAATAGCTACTGGAAGAATCACTTGAAGAGCACTTAATATAGAGTAGATAATGCCTGCTCTTGTGCTTGCAGTAGTCTGTTTGACTATAACCTCACTATCCTTATTCTTCCATTTAGAGATCACAGGCTTTATCATTGACATAGAAAGTATGGCCTCAGAATTTCTATAAATAGAGTCCTCAAAAGATAGATTTTTAAAACGTAGTTTGTTTGCAGATATAATCAAATCCTGACATAATTTTTCTTGAACCACAGAAAGAAGAAGAATAATTAAGGCAGCAAGTATTGTAGCTATACCAAGCACTTTATGAATACAGAATACCAAAACAAGATAAAAAGGAGCCCATGGAAGATCAAAGATTGCAAACATACCTTGATGAGAAAAATAGTCTCTTAAGATCCAGAGGTCTGATATACCTCTTTTATAAAGATCTTTTCTTGGACCTGAAATAAGATAAATTGTATTCTTCAGCGTAGAAGGAGTTAAAGTTTTATCCAAGCGGAACCCTATAACAGAGAGTACCCTGTGTCTTACATATAAGAACATTCCGAGCATGATTAAGCAATATAGGGCTATGATAGTAATTGTGTGCAGAGATGACTCACTAAAACTTGTGCAAATAAGGTCATAAATACTGTACATGTAAAACGTAAAGGTAAGACCTAACAGGTTAATAAAACAACTAAGCAGGGCACAATAGATGAAATATTTTTTACATCTTTGAAGAAATTTTTTCATTTTTCCTCTTTTTTAAGATTTTTTTTACCTCCTTTTCTGTCCATAAAGAAGGATCATCACTATCTTGTTTATTTAAAAGAAGCGGCTTTGGTTCTCTTTCAATAAATTTGTCAAATAATACATAAAGGGAAAGCAGGACAAAAGGCCCAAATATTACATAAATACCAACCACTGCTATAGCTAAATAAATTCCTTCCATAAGATAAATTACAGGACTTACGCACTTGAATACTGCTCTGTCAGCCCTAAAAATTTCTATTATTACAGTTTTAGCTCGACTTTCTCTCCATTTAAAAAGATCTCCTCTATGGAAGACTCTAAACTTAAGTTTGCTCCTTGATGGAGCAATACTCAATTACTTCTAGTTATCCGCATAATTCCAGATAACGTTAAAGCTAAGCTGCCGTTATTTCGCTGCGCTCATAGCGGCAGCTTGAGCGACTTGTTAGCGCTCATTTTTCATGACGATGCCATTCTTCATATACCTTCCATATTGCTTCAAACTTAGACGTTGCTTTAGGATGCATATGTTTTTTATAACTCTCTCGATTTGGATCACAGATATTCCTTATTTCCTCTATATACATCTTTTTAAATCTTGTTCGATCAATCTTTCCATCAATATATTTGCCACATGCATCTTCATACGCATTCAGATAATTCTCTACACTCGAATTCCACGTTCTTTCAAGAAAAGAAAGATAGTTATTTTCGTCAGGAGATAATTGTTCTCTATTGCGACCTTTTAAAAATTTTTGAATTTCTATCCCCATATCTTCCATTCTTTGCCGAGCAATTGAAATTTGTTCACGCAATCCAGTTTCTGCTTGGCCAATTGCAATCTCATTAGCTCTCTTAGAAGATCGAGATGCTTTAATGGAAAAAACAATCGCACCAATCATACTGAGAAATGATATAATAGCGCTTACCAAAGAAATTTTTTGATCAATAGTCACATTTATTGTCCTTTAAGAATATTCTCAATTTCATCCGCCAAATCAGATAAATCATCATTGCTGGCCGACTTAAAAATCATCTCCATCTGCTTTCTGCTTGGGAGATGGAGTTCTCTTTGAATTTCAGTGATTAATTGAAGCTTATCTGCTTCTGAGATTGGTTCTTTTGTTTCACTATAATAGAGGCCATCAATTTCTTGCTTTATAGCTTTTAGTTCATTTATTGTGACAGAGGAAGCAAGAGCTGATGTGGTAATCTTCTTATATTTCGAAAATCCATCACGCTCAATAGCGTCTAATATTCGTCGTGCGTAGCGTTTTGGTAATTCATTTATTGTAGGCATTATCTTCCTGGTTAACAAAACTGCACATTAGTGCAGCTTTGGGTGGGGTATTTGTATTCCGCCTTTTCAGGATGGCCAGCCCCACCTGGCGGTTTTTGGCCATCCATAGCCCCTGCACCAGGTGCAGGAACTAACCTTTTCACCACCCTCTCCCAATCCCTTAGGACAAGCACTCGTCTTAAGGGAGAAAAGTCCCTTACAAAGGACTTTCCAAGAAGAGGGAAGGTGAA
>JAMOPX010000107.1 GCA_027064285.1 Desulfobacterales bacterium
ACCGCTGGGCTGGCGGGAAGTAACGCCCGTGGAGAGGGCACTGACGGCGGAACTGCTTTTGGGCAGGTCTACGAGTCATCTCTCGTTGAAGCGGGAATCCCACGGCTTTAGTCGTGGGAGGGTCAAAGATGAGCTCTTCAGTGCTTGATATTAAAATGATGTAGTGTTATATCAAAAGATATAGTTATCAAAAATATAGTCATCTGTATAATTGTGGATAACTATAATAAGAAATTGTTTTCTTTTTCATATTTATTTATAGTATTCTGCAAAATATTAAATTTGAAAAGGTCAAATGCTCAAAAAACGCGGTGTCAAGCAGTCAAAAAGGAGGGGTAACAATGGAAGAGAAGAAATCATTTAAAGATGCCAGACAATTACAGGATGAGGAAATAAAGAAAAAGCTGGGGAAGATCAAACATAAGCTTATGGTAATGAGTGGAAAAGGAGGGGTTGGAAAAAGCAGTACTGCTGCCTACTTGGCCGTTTTATTATCCAAGAAAGGCTACAAAGTAGGGCTTATGGATATAGATCTGCATGGCCCAAGTATTCCAAGACTATTAGGACTTAAAAGCGGGATTATGCCTGCGCCTACACCTGGAAAGGCTTTTCCTGCTCGGTTGTCTGAAAACTTAGAAGTAATTTCCATAGAAGTTCTTATGGGAGAAGATAAAGATATAGCTACTATATGGAGAGGTCCTATAAAGATAGGGGTTATAAGACAATTCATTGCAGATATTGAATGGTCAGATCCTGATTTTCTTATTATAGACTCTCCTCCTGGTACAGGAGATGAGCCTCTGACCGTGGCTCAGACCATTCCTGATTCAAAGGCAATTATTGTTACTACACCTCAAGAGATTTCGCTTGCAGATGTAAGAAAGTCTATAAATTTTTGCCAAAAAGTGAACATGCAGATTTTGGGTATTATTGAAAACATGAGCGGCTTTGTGTGTCCTTACTGTGGAAAGGAGATAGATCTGTTTAAGAAAAGAGGGGGCGAGGAAGTAGCAAAGGCAAAAGGACTGACCTTCTTAGGCAGACTCCCTCTTGATCCAAATGTGGTAGAAGCAGGAGATAGAGGGGATATATCTTTTTTGGATAACAAAGAGCTTGCCTTTACAAAGGCAATCACAGAGATAGCAGATAAAGTGGAACAACTATGTATGAAAAAGGACATACATTAGAAAGGTAATTTTCTTGATAAAATCTTCAAATACCCTATAATACTTTAAAAAACTAACTTAATGGGGATGGCATGACGCAAATAGAGGCCGCCAAAAAGGGTATTGTTACCCCTGAAATGCAGGAAATAGCTAAGAAAGAGAGGATTTCTGTAGATGTGCTTTTAAAGCATGTAGCTGAAGGAAAGGTGGTAATTCCATGTAACAAAAGGCACAGCGGGCTTATTCCATGTGGTATTGGTAAGGGCCTCAGGGTAAAGATAAATGCTAATATCGGCGCATCTTCTGATAGAGCAATTCTTGAAGAAGAACTTCGGAAACTGGAAGTAGCAATAAAGGCAGGTGCTGACACAGTTATGGATTTGTCTACTGGCGGGGATTTAGATACATTCAGAAGGGCTATAATAAAAAATTCTTCGGTGCCTGTAGGAACAGTCCCAATATATCAGGCAGCAATAGAGGTGGCAGAAAAGAAAGGTGGTATAGTATTTCTTACAGTGGATGAGATATTTGAGGTAATAGAAAGACAGGCAGAAGATGGGGTTGATTTTATGACAGTGCACTCTGGTTTGACTTTGAAAGGGCTTGAGCTGTTAAAAGAGCAGGGAAGGGTTACAAACATAGTAAGCAGGGGTGGATCATTTTTGACTACTTGGATGCTCTATCATGAAAAGGAAAACCCTCTTTATGAACATTATGACAGGCTGTTAGAGATAGCAAAGAAGTATGACATTACATTAAGTCTTGGAGATAGCCTCAGACCAGGCTCTATAATGGATGCAACGGACAGAGCACAGATTCATGAACTTATAATATTGGGCGAACTTGTAAGAAGAGCAAGAGAAAGCGGGGTTCAAGCAATGGTAGAAGGGCCTGGGCATGTGCCTTTAAATCAGATAGAGACAAACATAAAGATTCAGAAAAGCCTGTGTGAAGGTGCTCCTTTTTATGTGTTAGGCCCAGTTGTTACGGATATTGCTGCTGGATATGATCATGTGGCTTCAGCTATTGGTGGAGCAATTGCAGGGGCATGCGGAGCTGATTTCTTGTGTTATGTTACTCCTGCAGAACATCTATGTCTTCCAGATGTGGAGGATGTGCGGGAGGGGGTCATAGTGGCAAAGATAGCAGCACATGCAGCTGACATTGCAAGAGGGAATAAACTTGCTATTGAAAGAGATAGACAGATGTCTATAGCAAGAGAAAAACTGGATTGGGAAACCCAGATAAGGTTAGCCATTGATCCTGAAAAGGCAAAAAAATACAGAGAAAAGTTTCCTCCTTCTGAAAAAGAGGTGTGCACAATGTGTGGGAAATACTGTGCTATAAAACAGGTAAGGGACTTTTTTAGAGGAAAGAAAAAATGAAAAGAATTTCGGTTGTATTTTTATTTATAATCTGTTTTATCTTTTCAGGGTTTACTTATGCAGATAGCAAAACCCTTAAGCTTGAAAGCCCGGCATTTCAGAATGGGCATAGGATTCCTAAAAAATACACATGTGATGGCGAAGATATCTCTCCTCCACTTAAGTGGAAGGGAGTGCCAGCAGGAACAAAAAGCTTTGCTCTCATATGCGATGATCCCGATGCACCTATGGGGACATGGGTTCATTGGGTCTATTACAACATCCCAAAAGAAGTGAGAAGTTTTCCAGAAAACATACTACCAGAAGAAAATCCAGCCATAGGAGGAACACAGGGGCTGAATGATTTTAAAAAGATAGGATATGGCGGACCATGTCCTCCATGGGGAACACACAGATACTTTTTTAAACTCTATGCCTTAGATGATATGCTAGATCTGCCAGCAGGGCTTACTAAGGATCAGCTTTTGAAAGTTATAAGTGAACATATCATAGATAAGGCCGTGCTGATGGGGATATATTCCCGTTAAGTTCAAAGCAGTATTTGTCAACCTTATCTTCTAAGGGCACAGGATACTGGCCAGTAAAACAGGCAAGACAAAGTTTTTCTTCAGGTATGGTGGTTGCTTTAACGAGGCTTTCCTTAGATAAATAACCAAGACTATCTAATCCTAAAAATTTCTCTATTTCTTTTACGGACTTTGTAGCTGCTATAAGTTCTCCTTTTGTAGAAAAATCTATTCCATACACACATGGATAACAATGTGGAGGACAGCTTACAAGCATATGAACCTCTTTTGCACCAATTTCTCTCAATGTCTTTACCCTGAGCTTAGCGGTTGTTCCTCTTATTATAGAGTCTTCAATTATTATTACTCTTTTACCAGCTATAAGCTCTTTTACAGGGTTTAGCTTGACTTTTACTCCAAAGTCTCTCATGCTCTGAGATGGCTGTATAAATGTTCTTCCTACATAATGGTTTCTTATCATTCCCATCTCAAAAGGAATACCGGAGGCCTGAGCATAACCGATTGCTGCATAGTTTCCTGAATCAGGAAATGGCATCACAAGATCCGCATCTATTGGATATTCTTTGGCTAAAAGCATCCCCTGTCTTTTTCTGAACATATAAACATTTTCTCCAAATACCATACTGTCTGGTCTGGCAAAATATATGAGTTCAAATATGCACTGGCTTATCTTAGCATTTATTCCTGATTTTATACTCCTTAGTCCTTTTTCATTTATTATTAAAATCTCTCCTGGCATTATGTCCCTTATATATTTTGCTTCCACTAAATCCAATGCACAGGTCTCTGAGGCAATCACATAACTGGAATTTATCTTGCCAAGACACAATGGTCTGAATCCATTAGGGTCTCTTATAGCGATAAGAGAGTCCTCTGTCATTATAACCAAGGAATACGCACCTTTTATCCTCTTCATGGTTTTTAATATGGCATTTTCAATTCCATTTCTCAGCTCTTTTACTATAAGATGCAGAATGATCTCGCTGTCCATGGTAGTTTGAAATATAGAACCTCTTTTTTCCAATTCTTTCCGGAGTCTTACTGCATTGACCAAATTTCCATTGTGAGCAATGGCAAAGGACTTTCCTGAATAATGCACACAAAAAGGCTGGGCATTTAAGAGCAGAGAAGAACCAGTAGTGGAATATCTTACATGCCCTAAGGCAATATGACCTTTTAATTTGCTCAGTATCTCTTCATTAAAAACATCATGAACAAGCCCCATTGCCTTGTATTCAGATATACTTTTTCCGTCAGAGCTTACTATACCAGCGCTTTCTTGCCCTCTGTGTTGAAGTGCATAAAGACCAAAATAGGCCAGCTTTGCTGCTTCTGGATGATTATATACTGCGAATATCCCGCACTTCTCTTTTGGATATACTGAGAGCATATCTTTTTGAGATATCCTCATGATATTCCTGCAGACTCCTTACTGAAAGTCCTTTATTTCTCATTGCCTTTATAGCCTTTACAGTGGCTTTTGCTCCCGCAATAGTAGTTGTGTAAGGGACTCCAAATGCCACTGCAGCCCTTCTTATATAAAAGGCATCGGTTACAGCCCTTTTTGTGCTTGTGGTGTTTATAACAAGGTCTATCTCTCCATTTTTTATCATATCTATAACATTGGGCCTTCCTTCATCTAATTTCTTCACCATTTTGTTTGGAATCCCATGTGCTGACAGAAAAGAAGAAGTCCCTTTTGTGGCTAAGATCTTAAATCCCATATCGCATAAGCCAAAAGCCACTTCCAAAGAGGCCATTTTATCTTCATCTCTTATACTCATAAATACTGTTCCGTTCAAAGGCAGTTTTTGTCCTGCTGCTAACTGTGCTTTTGCAAAGGCAAGGGCAAATTCCTTATCTATTCCCATAACTTCTCCTGTAGATCTCATTTCAGGCCCAAGTATTATATCGACCTCAGGGAATCTATCAAATGGAAAGACAGATTCCTTTACACATATATGAGGGGGAATCACCTCTTCTGTAAGGCCAAGTGACTTTAAACTATGTCCCATTATTACCTTTGTTGCAAGCTTAGCTAATGGGACCCCTGTGGATTTGCTCACAAAAGGTATGGTTCTGGATGCTCTGGGATTTACTTCAAGCACATACACTATCCTATCTTTTACAGCAAATTGTATATTCATAAGGCCTATTACATTAAGTTCCTTTGCTATGGCCTTTGTCTGCTCTTTTATTTCTTCTATTATATCCTTTTCCAAGGATATAGGAGGAAGCACACATGCACTATCTCCACTGTGTATGCCTGCCTCTTCAATATGCTCCATTATTCCACCAATTATAGTGATATCTCCGTCAGATATGGCATCCACATCTATCTCTGTGGCATCTTCTAAGAATTTGTCTATAAGAACAGGCTTTCCAGGAGAAACCTCCACCGCGCTTTTTATGTAATATTCTAAATCTTCTCGATCATACACTATTTCCATTGCTCTTCCACCCAGCACAAATGAAGGTCTTACTAACACGGGATATCCAAGCTTTTCTGCTATCTCTATTGCTTCTTTCTCATTTGTGGCTATTCCATTTTTTGGCTGAACAAGTCCAAGTTTATTCAGAAGATGTTGAAATCTTTCTCTGTCTTCTGCTCTGTCAATACTGTCAGGAGATGTTCCCAGAATCTTTACACCTGCATCCTCTAAAGAAACCGCAATATTTAGGGGAGTTTGACCTCCAAACTGGACAATAACACCCATTGCCCCTTCTTGTTCAACAATGTTCAGCACATCCTCGGTGGTAAGAGGCTCAAAATATAGCTTATCAGATGTGTCATAGTCTGTGCTGACCGTTTCTGGATTGCTGTTTACCATGATGCTCTCTATTCCAAGCTCTCTTAAGGCAAAAGATGCCTGCACACAGCAATAATCAAATTCTATGCCCTGACCAATCCTGTTTGGGCCAGCTCCCAGAATTACTACTTTTTTCTTATCAGATCTTCTGATCTCGTTTTCCACTTCATAGGTAGAGTAGTAATAAGGGGTATAGGCTTCAAACTCTGCTGCACATGTATCCACGAGTTTGTAAACAGGTTTTACTCCTTTTTTCTCTCTTATACGTCTTATGTCTGATTCTGTACATCCGTATATATCTGCCAAGTATTTGTCAGAAAAGCCGTATGATTTTACAGTATGAAGGAATTCTTTATCCCACATATCCGGAGTATTTCTCATCTTAGCTAAGTTTCTCAGTTTTGTTTCTAACTGGTATATCTGGAATATGTGGTATAAAAACCAAGGATCTATATATGTAAGCTTGTGAACCTCATCTATGGAGAATCCCTTGTGAAATGCTTCGTATATATAGAAAAGTCTTTTGGAATTAGGATTTATCAGACCTTTTCTTATCTCCTCCTCACTAATCTTTGTGAATGGGCCAAAACCGAACTTGTTTATCTCTAAGGATCTTATGGCCTTATGAAGTGCCTCTTTGAAGGTTCTTCCAATGGCCATTGTTTCTCCCACTGATTTCATGGAGGTATTCAGCAGGTCCTTTGACCCATGAAATTTCTCAAATGCCCATCTCGGAATCTTGACCACACAATAGTCTATGGTGGGTTCAAAAGAGGCTTTTGTCTCTTTTGTGATGTCATTTGGTAGCTCATCCAAGGAGTATCCAATAGCAAGCTTGGCAGCGATTTTTGCAATGGGGAAACCAGTAGCCTTGGAAGCAAGGGCAGAGCTTCGGGATACCCGGGGATTCATCTCAATTACCATCATATCCCCATTTTCTGGATTTATGGCAAACTGTATGTTTGATCCACCTGTCTCAACCCCTATTTCTCTTATGATTGCAATTGCGGCGTCTCTCATTCGCTGATATTCCTTGTCAGTTAAGGTCTGAGCAGGAGCAACAGTTATGCTGTCTCCTGTGTGTATGCCCATGGGATCAAAGTTTTCAATGGAACATATTATTACTACATTGTCTTTGTAGTCCCTCATTACCTCCAGTTCATATTCTTTCCACCCGATTAGGGATTCCTCAATTAAGATTTCTGATATAAGACTTGCATCAAGTCCAGCTTTTGCGATTATTTCTAATTCTTCTCTATTATAAACAACTCCGCTACCCGTACCCCCCAAGGTAAAGCTGGGTCTTATTATCAGTGGATAACCTATCTCTTCTGCTGCCTCTCTTGCCTCTTGCATGTTTCTGGCTATCCTGCTCTTAGGGATCCTGAGACCTATTTTTTCCATTGCACTCCTGAACTCTTCCCTGTCTTCTGCTTTATGTATGACAGGTATAGAGGCACCGATCATTTCCACTTTTAATTCCTCTAATATGCCTGTCTCAGCAACCTTTACTGCTGTATTAAGCCCTGTCTGTCCACCAAGGGTTGGAAGAATAGCGTCAGGTCTTTCCCTCTGAATCACCTTTATAGTAGATTCAGGGGTAATGGGTTCTATGTATGTATGATGTGCCATTTCAGGATCTGTCATGATAGTGGCAGGATTGCTGTTTATAAGAACCACTTCATAGCCTTCTTCTTTCAGGGCCTTGCATGCCTGTGTTCCTGAATAATCAAACTCACATGCCTGTCCTATTATTATTGGGCCAGAACCTATTATAAGTATCTTTTTTATGTCTGTTCTTCTTGGCATAGGATGCTTATCTATCCATAAGTTCTATAAAAATGTCAAATAGGTAATTAGCATCGTGTGGGCCTGGAGAGGCTTCAGGATGATACTGCACAGAAAAGGCAGAAAGCCTTTCATGCATAATTCCCTCAAGTGTATCGTCATTTAGATTTATATGAGTAATCTCTACTTCCTCTGGTAAAGTGCTTGCATCCACACAGAAGCCATGATTTTGAGAGGTAATCTCTACTCTGCCTGTTCTTAAATTTTTTACTGGTTGATTTGCCCCTCTATGCCCAAACTTAAGTTTATAGGTTTTTGCACCAAGTGCAAGAGAAAGCAACTGATGACCAAGACATATTCCAAATATTGGTCTTTTCCCTAACTGGGATCTTATAGTCTCTATGGCATAGTGTAAAGGGGCTGGATCTCCTGGCCCATTGCTTAAAAAAAGTCCGTCAGGTTCGAGCATATCTATGGTTTCAAAATCAGTATATGCGGGCAAAATCAAGATACTGCAATTCCTCTGTTCCAAGCATCTCAATATATTATATTTTATTCCATAATCCATAGCTATAACCTTAAATCTTTTGTTATCAGGCCATTTAAAGTTTTGAATATCCTCTGGCACAGCTTTTCCATTTTCCCAAAGCAGTGCTGTTTTATGAGTTACTTCCTTTACCAGATCTCTTCCTTTTATGTTAGGTGCATTTTTCGCCTTTTGCACCAAGGAGTCAGGGTCAAGGTCATAGGTAGAAATAGCTCCTTTCATGGCTCCCTGAAGTCTTATATGCCTTGTAAGAGCTCTTGTATCTATCCCCTCTATTCCCGGCACATCCCACCTCTTCAGGTAGTCTGCAAGGCTCATTTTAGATCTCCAGTTGCTCGGATATTCCTGATATTCTTTTACAACAAACGCAGTGACCTGAACCTTTTCTGATTCTATATCTTCATAATTGGTTCCATAATTACCGATAAGAGGGTAGGTCATAGTAACTATCTGGCCACAATAAGAAGGATCTGTGAGTATCTCCTGATACCCTGTCATACTTGTATTAAATACGACTTCTCCTGTGACCTCACAAGGACCTGTAAAGGAACGTCCCCAAAAAATTGTGCCGTCTTCTAATGCAAGAAGTGCCTTCATTTTGTCCTGCTATTTTTTAAGTTGTAATTATCCGCATAATTGCGGATAATTATAGTAATAAATTGTTTTCCTTTATAGTATTCTGCAAGATTTGATATTTTGCGGAATACTATAATACTGTGTTGTCGTCAAGAAAAAGATCTCTCATCGGGAATCAGAAAATGCAATATAATACTAAGACTATTTTAAAATTTTTCTAAAGAAAAATTTTTATTGAATCTTTTACAGTAAAAAAGATAGTGTGGATAATAGATTCCCACGCTAAAATTTATAAGGTGAATGCATAATTTAGTGTTGGTATTATACATTATAAAAAATATTTACAGAATAGTATCGATGTTAGTTCCTGCACCTAGTGTAGGGGCTATGGGTGGCCAAAAACCGCCAGGTGGGGCTGGCCATCCTGAAGAGGCGGAATACAAATACCTCACCCAAAATTGCACTAATGTGCAGTTTTGTTAAGCAGGTATCTAATTGTTTCATAAATACTATGACTATTTAATTGTAGGTGCAGGCATAGTTGGTTTAACCATAGCTTATGAACTAATAAAAAGAGACTCAAGTTTATCTATTGCTGTAGTTGAAAAGGAAAATGAGGTTGCAGAGCACGCAAGTGGAAGAAATAGTGGTATCTTACATGCAGGTTTTTATTATACTCCAAATAGCTTAAAAGCAAAATTGACAGCAAAGGGAAATAGATTAATGAAGGAATTTTGTAAGAATCATGGAATTCTGATAAAAGAGACACAAAAAGTTATTTTGTCAAAAAACGAAGAGGAATTAAAAACTCTATATGAGTTAAAAAGAAGAGCAGAAAAAAATGGGATTAATGTAGAAATAATTGATGAAAATGAACTTCAAAAAATTGAGCCTAATGCAAAAACATTTGCAAAGGCTCTTTATTCTCCAACAACTGCCAGTGTAAATCCTAAAATAGTTTGCTTAAAACTTAAAGAAATATTAAAAAGCAAAGGTGTAGATTTTTACTTTAATACTAATTTTTTTAAAACTATTTTCAAATACAAATACCTTATTAACGCTGCAGGAGCTTATGCTGATAAGATAGCTAAGATGTTTGGAAAGGGAAAAGATTTTGTGCTTATCCCTTTTAAGGGTATTTATCTTAAGTATATTCCAGAAGATGAAAAAAGTAGCATAAAAACAAACATATATCCTGTTCCTAATCTTGCTAACCCATTTCTTGGAATTCATTTTACAATTACTTCAGAAGGGATAATAAAGATTGGTCCTACTGCTACTCCAGCTTTTTGGAGAGAAAACTATAAGGGATTTAAAAATTTTAACTTAAAAGAATTTCTTGAAACCATATTTTATGATACAAAACTATTTATCTTAAATTCTTTCAATTTTAGAAAATTAGCTTTTGAGGAGATAAAATATTATAAAAAGGTTAAATTGATCAAAAAAGCTAAAGAGCTTGTTAAAAATCTAAAAGGAAAATTTATCCCTCTACCAGTGGGTATAAGAGCTCAGCTACTGAATATTAAAACAAATCAGCTTGTTCAAGATTTTGTTGTTGAGCATGGTAAAAATTCTATTCATATCTTAAATGCTGTTAGTCCAGCATTTACAAGTAGTTTTGCATTTGCTGAATTTATAGTAGATAAGATTAAAAAAAATAAAGGAGTTAAAAACAGTTCATTTTTCGTAAAATAACTGTTTTTATTCAATAGAGGGCTTATGTGTGATTACCGATGAAGCAGATGAGTCCTTGACAAAATGGGAATGCCTACGTAAAAAGGTGCAAATAAAATTGAGGAAGGCAGACATGGAAATAAAGCTTTTTCGCATAAACCAGCTTAGTGATGCAGAAAAAGAAAAACTAATGCAGAGATCTATGCAGGATGTTGCCTCTATATATGACTATGTGAGAGAGATAATATATGATGTGAGAGATAGAAAAGATAAATCTTTGGTAGAAAGTCTTAAAGAAATAAAAAAAGGGATTTCAGAGGAAGAACTTCTTGTAAGCGAGGAGGAAATAAAACAGGCTTATGAAAAAGTGGATAAAAAACTTGTAGATTATCTGAGAATTGCATCTGAAAACATAAAGAAATTTCATTCTGGTCAGCTTGAAAAAGAACTATGGGCTATTAAAGTATCAGAAGGCATAATAGCAGGAAGACTTGCGAGACCTATAGAAAAAGCAGGCTGCTATGTGCCTGGTGGTATAGCTTCTTATCCGAGCTCTGTTTTAATGTGCACTATTCCGGCAAAAGTAGCAGGTGTAAAAGAGGTGTTTATTGCTACTCCACCGCAGAAAGGGATGAACATTAACCCATTGGTTCTGGTTGCTGCGGATCTTGTCGGTATTAACAGAATTTTTAAAATAGGTGGCCCTTGGGCAATAGCAGCTTTTGCAGTTGGCACAAATGTGATTCCAAAAGTTGATAAAATAGTTGGCCCAGGAAATAAGTATGTAACTGCAGCAAAGATGATTGTTTATTCCTTAGGAATGGTAGATATTGATATGCCCGCAGGACCCAGCGAAGCACTAATAATAGCGGATGAATCTGCTAATCCTGAGTGGCTGGCAGTTGATTTTCTCTCTCAGATAGAACATGATCCTGATTCGTCAGCTATACTTATAAGTACAAGCGAAAAGATTGCTCAAGAGGTAGCTCAAATAATATCAGCCAAATATGAACAGCTCCCAAGAAAAGAGATATATGAGTCGTCACTTTCCAAGTATTCCTACATTCTTATAGCAAAGGACATAGAAGAAGCTGTAGAATTTGCAAATGAATATGCACCTGAACACTTACAGATAGTTACAAAAGAGCCATTTTTGGTGCTTCAGAAAATAAAACATGCTGGTTCCATATTCTTGGGGGCCTATGCTCCTGTTCCAGTAGGAGACTATGCCTCTGGAACAAACCATGTGCTTCCCACTGGAAAAGGAGCAAAAATGTTTTCAGGGCTCTCTGTAGATGATTTTATAAAAAAGCCCACATTCCAGTACATAACCAAAGACGGGCTTGAAAATTTAAAGGATGTGGTTGTAGGACTTGCTAAAGAAGAAGGACTTCCAATGCATGCAGAGGCCGTGAAGGTTAGATTTGATGGATGCGACTGCATTAAAAAGGCTTAAAAATGTAGTAGGAAAAAATGGATACTTAGATTCTACAGCAGATCTACTTTCCTATTCCTATGATGCCACCACAGATTGGCAAGCAGTTCCTGAAATTGTGCTCTTTCCAGAAAATAGAAGACAAGTTTCAGAGATAATGAAAATCGCTTTTGATTTTGAAATCCCTGTAACTATAAGAGGAGCAGGGACAAATGTGAGTGGAGGTTCAATACCAGTATCTGGTGGTATAGTGTTGTGCACTACACGAATGAACAGGATACTGGAACTTAGCAAAGAAAATCTGTATGTTCATGTGGAAGCAGGGGTTGTTTTAAATGACCTATATGAATTTTTGAAA
Organism: Desulfobacterales bacterium; assembly: GCA_027064285.1. Taxonomy (GTDB): domain Bacteria; phylum Desulfobacterota; class DSM-4660; order Desulfatiglandales; family JALVZP01; genus JALVZP01. The sequence goes on from JAMOPX010000107.1 coordinate 12,270, forward strand.
AAACACGGTCTTTTTTTTCCTCCAGATCCTCAGAGTTTTCTTGCAGCCACTGTTGGAGGCTGTATCTCCGAGAATGCTGGTGGCCCATATGCAATAAAATATGGAGTAACCAAACATTATCTCTTGGGTATTACAGCAGTCCTTGCAGATGGAAAGATCCTTGAATTTGGTGGAAGAACCCTAAAGAATGTTGCTGGATACGATTTATGCCAGCTTGTTTGTGGATCTGAAGGCACATTGGCAGTAGTCACTGATGCAATCCTTAGAGTAATACCTTTGCCAGAATATAAAAAGACTATAATAGCTGCTTTTAAAGATATAATAGATGCAGGAGAAATAGTCTCCCAAGTGATTTTAGAAGGGATCATTCCTGCAAAGATAGAACTCATGGACAATTGGATAATAAGAAGAATAGAAGAGTTTAATCCTATTGGCTTGCCTGTTGATTCGGATGCCCTTTTGCTCTTTGAACTGGATGGAGAAAGAGATTCAGTAGAAAAAACAGCTCAAAAGGTCTTTGATATATGCAAAAAAAGCCAATCACTTACAAAGCTGGAGATAGCTGAATCTGAGAGTGATGCAGAAAAGATATGGAATGCCAGAAGAGCTGGATTTTCTGCCATATTCAGCTATGCTCCAACCGTACTGGCAGAAGATATTGTTGTGCCACGCAAGAGATTACCGGAATTGATCCTTAAAATAAGAGAGATCTCAGAAAAATATGATCTCACAATCGTGGTTATAGGTCATGCAGGAGATGGGAACCTGCATCCAAGCGTGCTTACAGACATAAAAAACAGAGAGCATTATGAAAGAGCGCAAAAGGCAGTGGAGGAAATATTTAACTCTGCATTGGAGCTTGGAGGAACCATTTCTGGAGAACATGGAATAGGGCTTGAAAAAAGAAGATTTCTAAAAAAAGCTCTTCATTCTAAACATCTTGAGCTACTCAAAGCAGTAAAAGAAGTATTTGATCCTAAGGGAATACTTAATCCGGGAAAGATATGGTAAAGAGAGGAGCTGAAACATGCATGAAATGTGGTTTCTGCATGTCTGTGTGCCCTGTTTATCTGGTAGATCATGTAGAAACCCATGTGGCACGAGGCAGAAATATGCTCATAAATACTTGGGCAGAAGGTCTTATCCCTCCAATAGTATCTTATAAAGAAGCTCTTTATTTTTGTATCCTATGTGGTAGATGTGAGTCAGTATGCCCTGCAAAGGTTCCAAATGTTGAGATTACCTTAGAAGCCAGAAATTCTCTTGTAAAAAGAAGAGGACTTGGACTTATACAGCAGATTATATATCAACTGCTTCTATACAAAAGAGGATTTCTTGCGGGCCTGTTAAGGCTTATTTCTCATGTTCCTGGATTATCCCAAAAGGATGCGCCTCCACTAAGGCATATTGCTGATTCTTTTTTTCTGTTTTCAAAACCTATCTCTATACCAAAACTTAGGAAACCTTTCCTAAGAGAAAGGATTTCGTCCTTAAAGTCAAAAGAACAATCTAAGGAAATTGCTTTTTTCCCTGGCTGCGCATTTGAATTTATATATCCAGAGGTGGGAGAAAAGATCTTTCACCTTCTCAGGAGCTTAGGTCTAAACATAGAATATCCAGAAGGACTTTTATGTTGTGGATATCCGGTTTACTGTGCAGGAGATAAAAATACAGCAAAAAAAATAGCCCTAAGGAACATAAAGATACTTTCAGACTACAAATTAATTATTACAGGATGCGCTACATGTATGTCTGGACTAAGAGGATACAAAGATTGGTTTGAAGAGACAGATGAATATAAAAGCTTAGCTGAAGATGTTTCTTCTAAGGTAATGGCGCTATCTGAGTTCTTGGCCAATGAAAACTTTACCTTTAGCTCTGAATATTCTGGTTCAATTGTAACATATCATGATCCATGTCATATGAAATGGCATCATGCCATATATGATGAGCCTCGAAAGGTAATAAGTTCAATTAGCAGGATTAAATTTATTGAAATGAAGGATGAAGATATGTGCTGTGGACTTGGTGGTGCATTTGGAATCACACACAGGAATATAAGCTTAGAACTTCAAAGAAAAAAAATTGAATCTATCAAGGAAACCGGTGCCCGGATAGTTGTAACAGAATGCCCTGGATGTATGCTTCAAATAGCAGAGGGTATAAAAAGATTTTCTTTGCCTACACAAGTCCTTCATATTGCTGAACTTTTAATGACAGGCTAAAACCTCCACTTTTCAAAGCGGGATACAGCCCGGAACTCCGAAGGGATGTTAACTTTGAATCAGTATTGGTATAAGATTATATCTAAACTTTCCTAAAGGGTTATTTTAAATCAGTATTGGTTAGTTGTGATTACAAAAATCCACGTCAGAAAGCCCATAAGCTTCAGCTATGGGATGAATGGCGTATCATTCATTATTATAAGCACCATGTTCGAAAAATCTTTTTAAATAGGCTTATATATTC